>NZ_JAZGJN010000273.1:0-59890 GCF_038085095.1 Photorhabdus sp. P32
TAAAATATCATTATGAGAAAAAATTCTACTTAATAATTAATATTGGCAATATTCATATTAAAACTGCCTTATCACAAGTTAAATATGCAAGGCGTATTCGACTAATTTTTGGTTTTATTAGTTTCAAGTTGGTTACAACAAGGATGTAACATACCATAACCAGAGAAAAGGAAGTCTTGGAAATATTAATACCGGCATTTCATTATCGATCTATTTGAAAAAAAGTTTCTTTATTGAGGAAAAGAAGTAAATATATTGGTATTAATAAATACATTCATTAAGTAACAGGTAATTAAATATGGTAAAAAATTCAGTTTAAAGCTAAATCCGCTTTATACATCCGGCAATTATGTAAATAAAACTATTGTAAAAGATATTAATGGAATATCAATTAACTTAGGAAAATAAAATTTTTCAATTATCCTATTTGAACAGAAAATTAAGTAAGGAACATACTTATGAAAATAACATGTAATCACTGCAAACAACCTGTTGAAAAAATGAATCTAAAACAAGCTAAAGTTATTCAGACTCTTGAATTTGGTGAATGGGTTGTTGATTTAATCTTGGTTTGTCCACATTGTAGTCAGCAATACGGTGTATCTGTGGCAACATGGGATTTACAGCCACTGGAGACCCCTCATGGATAAAACGGTCTTATACCGAAAAGCCAGGTTCAGTAATATCAAGTTAATGCTGACTATTTTGGTTTACTCAATTAGAGAGTACATAGCAGAGGATGAATAAGATGGCAAAACAGAAATTTATTCAGCTTATTCATATTGCACATAGTAATCTAAAACTAGATGAAGATACGTATCGCCAGATGCTACTTTCAGAAACCGGAAAAGCCTCTACGCGGGAAATGGATATCCCGCAGTTAACTCGCGTTTTGGATGCGATGAAAAAGCGCGGTTTTAAGATTAAATCCCCTAAGAAATCCAAAACATCGCGTTCATTAGATTGCCACCCCCACTCAAAGAAGATACGTGCATTGTGGTTGGAAATGGCATCTATAGGTATTGTTCATAATAGTTCTGAACAAGCCTTAGCTCACTGGGTTAAGCGTGAAACGGATATTGATGATTTACAGTGGTTGGATTCAGGCCAAGCCAGCAGCATTATTGAAAAACTGAAGAAGTGGCGGAACCGCGTCACGAGGAAAAAATATGAATGATGTGAATAACTTTCGTAGCAAAGGTCCTGAACTGCTGGTAGAACTGGCACAGCACACAGCCTGTACGGTCAGTGAAATAATCCATGTTGAGCCAGCGTTAGCTGAACAAATTGGCGAAGCTGTTGCGAACCATATGATGCAGGTTTGGGGCGGTCAGAATGTCTATTTTCCTATGGGCATGGTTTGGAAAGTCAGCCTCCGTGATCGTGAGATTTTCAACGAATTTAACGGTAAAAATCATCATGATCTGGCTCGCAAGTTTGGTGTTTCTATTCAATGGATTTACAGCGTAGTGAAGCGTATCCGAAAGGAAGAACTAGATCGCCTGCAAGGTAAGTTATTTGATAACGAGTCTGAATAGGCAGGTCAAACTGATTGAGCTTAGTAAAATTAGACGGCAGACTAAGCATGATTCTCGTTCGGTCTGCCTTTCAAATACTGAAAAGAATTTACAATTGAATCTCCATAACTTCCCACTTAGTCCAAGTTTTTCCCATAATTATCTTTCAGTTCCCTGTCAAATATCTTACTTATGATCATGTTGTGTCTGCTGCACAGGATGCCGCGCAGCGCGCAGTTGAGCAGTCAGAAGTACTCCGTTTGTCTCTGATCGATCAGCAATGTTTTGCGCAGGCATTGCTGAATCCACTGGAACCTACCCTGGCACTTGAACGTGCATTCGCACGGCGCCGCTCTTTGTTACGATCAGAATGAGTTCCACGACGTTTGATGTTATGCAACTTAACGAAGAATATGATCGGGGTTTGTTCTACAGTGGTTCAGAATCTCTTTCACCATTCACATTATTCCTTCCTCTCATAGCTGTAGATAAAAAAGGGAAAAAATAAGCAGTTCACCTGTAATAGCGCTGAATGAACAAGTTTATTGGCTATTTTTGCGATAGTTTTGTTCAATGTTTGAATAACCATTGCAGCAATGAAATGGGAATGGTACAACCGATATATCAGATTATTTATTGTTATCAATCATTGTTATTTCGTCAGAATAAGGTGAGGTAAATGAATCAGGTATATAATTTTAGTTCAGGTCCCGCTATGTTACCGGTTGAAGTATTGCGTAGAGCTGAACAGGAGCTCTGCAACTGGAATGGTATTGGGACTTCAATTATGGAGATCAGTCACCGAGGTAAGGAATTTATCGCGGTAGCAAAGGAAGCTGAAAATGATCTGCGAGATCTCTTGTCAGTGCCTGAAAACTATAAAGTGTTGTTCTGTCATGGCGGCGCCCGCGGTCAATTTGCCGCTATCCCGATGAACCTACTGGGTGACAATGTTAAAGCCGATTATATTGATGGCGGTTATTGGGCTGCATGTGCAGTTAAAGAAGCAAAAAGATACTGCACGCCGAATGTGATTAATATCAAAACCGAAATTAATGGTTTGAAAAGCGTTAAGCCAATGCATGAATGGTCATTGAGCGATGATGCGGCTTATGTTCATTATTGCCCGAATGAAACTATTGATGGTATCGCCATTTATGAACAGCCGGATTTTGATGATAATAAAGTTATTATTGCCGACTATTCTTCTTCTATTCTTTCCGGGCCATTGGATGTGAGCCGCTACGGTGTGATTTATGCGGGAGCGCAGAAGAATATTGGTCCGGCTGGTATCACATTGGTTATTGTGCGTGAAGATTTATTAGGCAAAGCTCGCAAAGAAACCCCGTCTATTTTGGACTATGCTGTTCTGGCAGAGAATGACTCCATGTTCAACACTCCGCCAACGTTTGCCTGGTATCTCTCTGGTTTGGTCTTCAAATGGCTGAAAGAGCAAGGCGGGGTACAAGAGATGGCAAAACGTAATCAGGCTAAGGCTGAATTGCTTTATCGTGCCATTGATAACAGTGATTTTTATCGCAACCAGATTACCCCTGAAAATCGTTCCTTGATGAATGTACCGTTCCAGACGGCAGATGCCTCGCTGGACAGTAAATTTCTGGCAGAGGCTGATGCTCAAGGGTTGCAGGCACTGAAAGGACACCGGATTTCCGGTGGTATGCGTGCTTCCATTTATAATGCGATGCCGATAGAAGGGGTTCAGGCTTTAGTTGATTTTATGGCTGATTTTGAGCGTCGTAACGGCTAATTTACCAACTATTACCGGGAACAACGGTTCCCGGCCTAATTTAAGGTAAAAAATATTTCCTCAAACGTAAAAATGACTCACTTATAATTAAAATAACCTAATTGAGAATTGGAGAGCCTGTTATTTATGCAATCCCTGATGCTACAACCTATTTCCTCCATTAGTGGAACTATTAACCTGCCAGGGTCAAAAAGTGTTTCTAACCGTGCGCTATTACTAGCGGCTTTTGCCAAAGGTACTACCTGCTTAACTAACTTGTTGGACAGCGATGATATTCGCCATATGCTCAATGCCTTGGTTGCGTTGGGTGTCAGTTATCGTTTATCTGATGATCGTACCCGTTGTGAAGTTGACGGTATTGGAGGGGTGATTACCCATAAAGGCCCGATAGAACTGTTTCTGGGTAATGCCGGCACGGCAATGCGCCCCTTAACCGCCGCGTTATGCTTGGGCAAAAGTGACGTCGTTGTTACCGGCGAACCTCGAATGAAAGAGCGTCCGATTGGTCATCTGGTGGATGCTTTGCGTCAAGGGGGCGCAGAAATCGATTATCTGGAGCAAGAAAATTATCCGCCGTTACATATCAAAGGGGGTTTTGTTGGCGGCAGAGTGACGGTAGATGGCCGTGTTTCCAGCCAATTTTTGACTGCATTGCTGATGGCGGCGCCATTGGCGGAACAGGATTCTGAGATTCATATTCAAGGGGAATTGGTTTCCAAACCTTATATTGATATCACTCTGGCATTGATGAAAAGTTTTGGTGTTACCATAGATCACGATCAATATCAGATTTTCCATATTAAAGGCCGACAGCAATATGTTTCTCCGGGTCACTATCTGGTTGAAGGTGATGCTTCTTCTGCCTCCTATTTTCTGGCGGCCGCAGCAATTAAAGGTGGCACTGTGCGGGTGACCGGAATTGGTAAACATAGCCTGCAAGGGGATACCAAATTTGCCAATGTGCTGGAGAAAATGGGGGCGAAAATTCGTTGGGGTGATGATTTTGTTGAATGTGAACGCGGCACCCTCACTGGCATTGATATGGATATGAATGAGATCCCCGATGCTGCTATGACCATTGCCACCACCGCGTTGTTTGCGCAAGGGGAGACTGTCATTCGCAATATATACAACTGGCGGGTAAAAGAGACGGATCGGCTCCATGCGATGGCAACTGAATTGCGTAAAGTCGGCGCAGAGGTGGAAGAGGGGGTTGATTACATTCGCATCACACCACCACCAAGATTATTACCTGCTGAAATTGGTACTTATAATGATCACCGAATGGCGATGTGTTTCTCGTTGGTGGCGCTGTCCGATACACCGGTTACCATTCTCGATCCAGGTTGTACAGCGAAAACCTTTCCTGATTATTTCAATCAATTGGAGAGATTAAGCCAGCGAAAGTCATAATTATCGATTATTATGATCCAATAGAGCGTATTTTTTTGATTAAAATCTATCTACATGGCATGCGCTTATTTCGTTCACTCTGTGAGTGCATATAATAAACGGCAGATATTGATTATTTTATTGAGTAAATATTCAGCATCTGGTGACGTGTTAACTTGCCATGCTAAAGGAGAACAATAATGGTGGCGATAGCCCCAGTAATAACTGTTGATGGGCCAAGCGGTGCAGGTAAAGGAACGTTATGTCAGGTACTGGCAGAGGCTTTAGGCTGGCAATTGCTTGATTCAGGCGCTATTTATCGAGTATTGGCGCTGGCCGCGATTCATCATCAGGTGGATATCCAGTCTGAAGATGCGTTAGTTCCTCTGGCTGCTAATCTTGATGTACGTTTTGTCCCTGGCAAAGGAAAGCTCAGTGTGATGCTTGAAGGCGAGGATGTCAGTAATGAGATCCGTACTGAAACGGTTGGTAATACTGCCTCGCAGGCGGCTGCTTTCCCGCGGGTTCGTGAAGCGTTGTTACGGCGTCAGCGTGCTTTTCGGGTTGCGCCGGGCTTGATTGCCGATGGCCGTGATATGGGAACCGTGGTGTTTTCTGATGCTCCGGTAAAAATATTCCTTGATGCCAGTGCAGAAGAACGCGCGCGCAGACGTATGCTACAGTTGCAGGAAAAAGGCTTTAGTGTTAACTTTGAATGTCTTTTGTCCGAGATACAGGAGCGTGATTATCGCGATCGTAACCGGGCAGTTGCGCCATTAGCGCCGGCTGAAGATGCATTAATATTGGATTCAACCAGTATGTCTATCGAGGAAGTTATCGACAAGGCGCTAAATTATGCGAAAAAAATTCTCTCAATTACCTGAACGATTTTAAGTTTTTAGCTTATAATTGGTGACGATGTACTAAAAATTGAGTACGCGGGTAGAGAATTTTTCCGCGAACTAAACAACCCTGTTACAGGAATCGTAGCGGGGCATGTAAAACAACCCCATTCGGCGGGAAGCTAAATGGACGTTAAATTAAAATCTTGAAGATCATTAACATGACAGAATCTTTTGCTCAACTCTTTGAAGAATCCCTGCAATCTATTGAAACTCGTCCAGGTGCTATTGTTCGCGGCATCGTTGTTGCTATTGATAAAGACGTTGTATTAGTTGATGCAGGTCTGAAATCAGAATCCGCTATTCCTGTAGAACAGTTTAAAAATGTTCAGGGTGAGCTGGAAATCCAGGTTGGTGATGAAATTGATGTTGCGCTAGACGCTGTTGAAGATGGTTTCGGTGAAACTGTTCTGTCTCGTGAGAAAGCGAAACGCCATGAAGCGTGGCTGATGCTGGAAAAAGCTTACGAAGACGCAGAAACTGTTACCGGCATCATCAACGGCAAAGTGAAAGGCGGCTTTACTGTTGAACTGAACGGTATCCGTGCATTCCTGCCTGGTTCTCTGGTTGATGTTCGTCCAGTTCGTGATACAACTCACCTGGAAGGTAAAGAGCTTGAGTTTAAAGTCATCAAACTGGATCAGAAACGCAACAATGTCGTGGTTTCTCGTCGTGCTGTTATCGAATCTGAAAACAGCGCAGAACGTGATCAACTGCTGGAAAACCTGCAAGAAGGTATGGAAGTTAAAGGTATCGTTAAGAACCTGACTGACTACGGCGCATTTGTTGATCTGGGCGGCGTTGATGGCTTGCTGCACATTACTGATATGGCTTGGAAACGTGTTAAACACCCAAGTGAAATCGTCAATGTGGGCGATGAAATCGCAGTTAAAGTACTGAAATTTGACCGCGAGCGTACCCGTGTATCTCTGGGCCTGAAACAACTGGGCGAAGATCCTTGGGTAGCAATCGCTAAGCGTTATCCAGAAGGCACTAAACTGACTGGTCGCGTAACTAACCTGACTGATTACGGCTGCTTCGTAGAAATCGAAGAAGGCGTTGAAGGTCTGGTACACGTTTCAGAAATGGACTGGACCAACAAAAACATCCACCCATCCAAAGTAGTTAACGTTGGTGACGTTGTGGAAGTTATGGTTCTGGATATCGACGAAGAACGTCGTCGTATCTCCCTGGGTCTGAAACAGTGTAAAGCTAACCCTTGGCAGCTATTTGCTGAAACTCACAACAAAAATGACCGTGTTGAAGGTAAGATCAAGTCTATTACTGACTTCGGTATCTTCATTGGTCTGGATGGCGGCATTGATGGCCTGGTTCACCTGTCTGACATCTCCTGGAACGTTGCAGGCGAAGAAGCAGTTCGTGAATACAAAAAAGGCGATGAAATCGCGGCTGTTGTTCTGCAAGTAGATGCAGAGCGTGAGCGTATCTCTCTGGGTATCAAACAACTGGCGGAAGATCCATTCAATAACTACCTGTCTGTGAACAAGAAAGGTGCTATTGTGACTGGTAAAGTGACTGCGGTTGATGCTAAAGGTGCGACAGTAGAACTGGCTGACGGCGTTGAAGGTTACCTGCGTGCATCAGAAGCTTCTCGTGACCGCGTTGAAGATGCAACGCTGGTTCTGAATGTGGGTGATGCAGTTGAAGCTAAATATACTGGTGTTGATCGCAAAAACCGCGTTATCAACCTGTCTGTTCGCGCTAAAGACGAAGCTGACGAAAAAGACGCTATCGCTTCTGTGAACAAACAAGAAGATGCAAACTTTGCTAACAATGCAATGGCTGAAGCTTTCAAAGCAGCGAAAGGCGAATAATTCAAGTGAATAACGGTGGATAACGCGTAAGTGTTATCCAGGTGCGGTAGTTTAGGGAGGTACTCATGACCAAGTCTGAATTAATTGAAAGACTTGCTGGCCAGCAATCTCATATTTCGGCCAAAACCGTTGAAGATGCAGTGAAAGAAATACTCGACCATATGGCAATAACATTGGCAGATGGCGAACGTATAGAGGTGCGCGGATTCGGCAGTTTTTCTCTTCACTACCGTGCTCCGCGCGTAGGCCGTAACCCTAAAACCGGTGATAAAGTGGAGCTGGAAGGTAAATACGTTCCCCATTTTAAACCTGGCAAAGAGTTGCGTGATCGCGTGAATATCTACGATTAAGTTTGAAGATAACAAGTTATTGCTTATTCTAAACAGTGTTTCGATGCTGTTTTAGATTCATCGCAAAGTGCTGGCCTTTTGGTCAGCACTTTTTTGATCTAACCAAGACTCATATAAAAAGAGCTGATTTTTATACTGAGAAAACCTACTCCCGTAATCCTGCCAATCTGACATTGTTTCCCCAGAAACCATTTGGTGTGTAAAACTCATATCATTATTGGTTTTAAATTTATTTGTGATGTTCACTTTTGATAAAAAATTGTATTCAAATCATTAAAAATATGAGTTGTTACAAGCAGAAATCAATTCGTGGTATAAACGCTGGTTTAGCGGCAATAAAGATAAAACCGAAGCAGCCGTGGTCGCTGCGGCGGCAACTGCCCGCTGCACCGAATCCGTTGACAGTTGGATTAGACATATTGAAATTCATTCAAATAGAAGAGGGATAAAATAAAACTGAAAGAAAAGTTAGAAGATTATACAGAATCGGGATTTTTAGAATTTGCTAGAAAAGTGTGCAATGCAGATTATGCAACTGAAGATTAAGCTAGTGTTACAGTTCAAGATTTTATCCGCTTATCAGAGCATCCTGATGGTATTGATATACTCTTTTATCCATCGCCTGGTAAGGATGATTCTCTTGAAGGAATAGTGAAACAAATCAAAGAATGGAGAGCCAGAAACGGTAAACCGGGAGCGGTCTGAAACGCCTAATAGGGAGTTCGTTCTTATAAAGTTATTGGTCTAACGGTAAGTGAGATCTTAGTCTAATATATTGATTTTTATGATGATCAACCATTCGTCTTAACTCTTCATCAAGAAACATATCCGGCAACTCGTAATCATCCCTGTGTTCAGAGAGATTAACTTGAAGTGATTCAATAACTTTATGGAGTTCAATCCCATACTTGACAAGACAGTGACGCCGGGTTCGTTCTTGTAGCAGATAATCAAAGTATTCAACATATTTTCTAGCTGTTCGAAAATCTTTATGCTCAAGTTTTTCTAACAGAAAGTAATAAGCAGGGATCATCAGGCTTCTGATGCGCTCTTTCTCGACCTCAATATCGTCTTTGACTTTATTCACAATGTTGGCGAGGCGAGATCGAATACAAGCGATAGGATTCAAAACACGGACGAACTCATGAGAGCCTGGCGCTGCATTAATCATAAAACGTTCTGTGTTTAAGTATAGTTTGTCGCCAGATAAATCGTCGTGTTCAAAACCTGCTGGCCGGTCAATGATATCAACAAGGTTACATTCATCATTGTTATCAGGGTTAGAGAACAATCGGCCTTCATGCTCTTTAATCGTCTTTGTGTCCTTATCGGTCAGAAGGCATATTGCAATAGATGGGAGATCAAGTGGGTTGTTATAATGAGGTTCAACGTTGAATGCTCTGGCGATGTTTTCAACATTGTTTCGTTTTGTTACATAATCAACATCAACAGAAGTTATGAAAACTTCGTTAGGTAAATTATTTTTCGAGTATTTATGAAGGTATGTATTTACCCAGTAGCACACAGCTTGACCGCCAACAGTGATTGCCGGCCCTGTTAAGCTATCAGCGTTTTGGATTAGCTCTTGATTGAGCAAATAAATTTGTTCAGAAGGCGGTATGTGTTCAACAGTCATAAAAAAGAGCTAAATATTATAAACACTTGGCTTAATATATCATGTTCGGTACAGGGGAAGAATCAGAAGTTCGGAGCCATATCTGCGACGGAGCTACCTGATGGCATACTTAAAGCTGGTCTTTGTATAACGGGCTGTGGAGCTGCATGACCATTCTGCTGCTTTTTTACACGTTGAGCGTAGGCAACATGTTGTGCTTTTTTAATATCAGGCGCATTCATCTTGAAGTTCTCCCTACGAGGGAATTAATTTAAAAAATCTTTGCACAAAATATATGCCAAAGTCACAGCAACTTCAACTAAGTTTGTTTGATCATGTTTTTAATGGCGTAAACGCTTATCGGATAGCACAATGGAACGGGGGCAAGAAATTGAGAATATCCTTGTCGTAGTTCTTGAGTTTAATGGGTGTGTCGAGAATCGTTACCGCTCCGGTATCCTCTGTTCAGTACGGATAAGACGTTCCACAGCTTGATACAATCCTTCTCGTTTAATTAACAATAAGTAATGAAATCAGAGCAGTTATTTTAAATAAGGTTTCATAATAGTGCTACACCCATTTTTTTGTCTTCCTGGTTCTTGCTGTGATGAAAACGATCTCAAAAAGGCATCAACATAATTAAGCAACTGCCACATAAATTGACAACTATGATTTCGCGTTACTGTCTCACGGAGCGATTTCTGGGTCATAATCATCAGAAAAAACACGGATTTTGGCACTGACATTGATGATGGAAAGCGGACTTTGGTGTTGCTTTCCTCTTGGTGCCACCATATTATAAAACCACATTTTGTTGTGGAGTTAATGGCATGAAACCATCAGTAGCTTTGGCTGCCAATCGGGAGGCCATCCGTCGTGTAGTGGAGTCTCATCGTGCCCGTAATGCCCGTGTTTTTGGGTCTGTTATACACGGTGATGACACCGAGGACAGTGACTTAGACATCCTGATCGACCCGACGCCGGAAACCACTCTCTTTGACATTGGCGCGATCCGGCATGAGTTGTTGCAACTGCTCGGTGTGCCAGTGGATGTGCTGACTCCGAAGGCACTACCAGAGAAATTCAGGGCGACCGTTCTTGCCGAGGCTGTGCCTGTATGAGCCGTGATCAGCAGCGTCTTGTCGATTATCTGGCCCACATCCTGGAAGCCATCAAGCGTATCGACAGCTACACGGAAGACATGGATGAACTGGCGTTCCTAAACAACCAGTTGGTGCAGGACGCCGTGATCCGCAACTTCGAGATCATCGGCGAGGCCAGTAACAACATTGGGAAGCACTATCACAATTTCGCCGTTGCTAACCCTGAATTGCCATTGTCGTTCGCTTACCATATGCGTAATGCTTTGGCTCATGGCTACTTCAAGGTGGATCTTGAGATTGTTTGGAAAACGATCCACAGCGATCTACCAGGACTTTACCAGCAAGTTCTAGAAGTAATGCCTAAAGATATCCACGAAATTTCGTTTGATTAAAAACGTTATTCGACCTTCAGGCATAATATTTCCTGACTTAAGGAAATTTTAGATTAAATAATGTTATTGAATATGAAAAGAAATAGATTCCAAGCATAATAAGAACGACACCGCTGGTGTAATTAATAAACTTAATAACACGATGACTGAGCATTTTTCTGGAGAAAAATATAACAGCATTAATAAAGGCAACCCAAACAATAACGCCAATAATTGTCCCTGCTGCGCCAATAGCTAAACTATATTTACCTGATGCAATATTGTTGAGTTGCGCACTGACAGACAGCCAGAAAATAACATTGTATGGATTTAATAGTGTTAACAATACACCATCAAAAAATTGCCTATGATAAGGTTTGGAGATGATATTGATATTTTCCTCATTTTTCTTATTAATGAAGCTGGTAATACCAAACCAAATGACCATTAATGCCCCTAAAAACCCCAAAATAGGCATGAAAATAGTATTGGAAAACAGTTGTAATATGCCAAAACCTAGAAGTAATAAATAAATTATATCGGCAAAACAGGCGCCTAAACCAAAAACTACTGCGTGAAGACAACTGATATTCAAGTGCCTACGCATAATTTCTATATTTATCGGGCCAACGGGAGCCGCAGCTCCCAATCCTAAAAGAAAAAATGTTCCTAATGTACTGATTACATCAACCATATAATTAATTCCATAACATGAGATGTTTATTTAGTGATAATCCAATAAAGCTTTGCAATGATATTCTGCACCCCTCGGGAAAACTACGAATAGCATGGGGTTTCCTGGTGTTTATTATGATCAAATCTCCTTGTTCTGGTTTAATAAGGATAGATGGCGGAAGCGTACCTCGCCAATCATTTTCTGCATTATCTTCGATTAACTCGGTGATAGGAATTTCGGGAACATCCCACAGCTCTAGCTCTCCTCCAATTGCAGGCATTTTTATATAGATATTCACTGAACATTGCCCCAACAAATTGACCGATTGTTGTTGAAGGCCATCAAAATGGGGTTGCTTTTCGACCATGAAAGAGCGTTCTGGCCTGTTCATCACCCTGGCAATACCAGCATGCATCTTTTTACCTTCAAAGTTGGCGATACTGGCCCCGGCGGACCATATTTCGTCCAGTTCTAAACGAAATTTATCGAAAGGGGCTAACATGGGAGCACAGAAATTTCTGACATTTCTGATGGCAGGTAACGCATTTTCAAAATATTTTTTATAGCTATCGCTATCTTTGGATTTGCCAAAAGTTGTGTTGTAAGATGGGCCGATTCTATCAACACCATAATCAACTAAAACAACCTCATCTCCTTTTTTCAAATCATGAGGGTGACATTCTAGATTTTCGTGGGAGAGGAAAAAATCAGAAAGCTTGTTTGCAAGAGGGATATCAACATATTTCTTTATATGGATTGCTAACACTTCATCATTAAATAATTTAGTAAGATGATGTTCTTGCAGAGAGTCAGATACAATTATCTTGTTTTTCATAAAAACCACCTTATTGTATTTAACATGATTTTTTAATTATTTTCCATATAAAAACAGAATGGAAATATTAATTTAATATTATTTAAATTTAATCAATGCGATCTTAATCACAAAACAAAAAGTAGACAATTATTTAAGTCGTTTTATTAATTCAGTGCTTAATCACTTAGGTAATGTTTGGCAATAATGATTTTTATTGTTTTATACCCGTTACCATAGGGTATATATATGGTTAAATTAATTTTTTATTAATCTATAGGCTTGGTTAATAATTTCAAAAATGAATTTAGTCTTTAATTATAATAATAAGTGGATAATGTAACTTCTAGTGAGTTTTTATATCTGTAATAAGGGTGTAGACAAAACCTTACGAAATATTTTATTTGATATCAATATCGCAATGTTGCATTTACGACCAATATAACATTGGGTGGTAATGAGCAGGCGGCAGTTTCTATCTTTGCGAAGCTGTTCGCATATATTTTTGAAATGATTGTTAGCCTGGAATTAATCTGCGAAGGTGTTTGATAATTTTTCTTGTGCTTCTGGCTGCATTGTAAAAAATGAGGAATACTTTGCTGGAAAGATAAAAGGGTAAGGATGAATAAGGATGTGGTTTTCAGTTTTGATAAACAAGATAACGACAAATTGGAAACAACCTATACCAATCATTAGCGTGAATCAGGCTGCAATAGCTATTATTATCGGTATTGTACCCTTGCTTTTTCTACCTGAGTTACCACAGAAATGGCAGATTATTATATTGCTGTTACTGGCTCTATTCTGCTTATTCTTGCCATTTTGTTTTTGCCGGATGGTTTCAATTTCGTTACTGGCATTTCTTATTGGGTGCTGGCAGGGAAATCATCTGCTCGAACAGATAATCTATTTTAGTGAGAAAGTGCATTTATCACGGGTTATTATTGAAAGTTTATCATTAGATAATGAAGAGAAAGGCAGGGTTATCCTGCGTATTATTGAGGATGAAAATAAAGTTATTTTTCCACCACTGTATGTTTCCGTTGCTTGGGATATTTCGCCTGAATCTCTGTGTGCTGGTCAAAAATGGTTGCTGAAAATGAAATTACGGCCAGTTCATAGTCAGCTAAATCAGGGTGGATATGATAGCCAGCGTAGAGCATTAGCTATCCGCCAACCTTTAACAGGGAAAGTCATTCACGCTGAATTAATTGACGGTAAATGTAACTTACGTCAGCGATTGGTCAGTCATATTGCACCGGATATTCGTGAATTGAAGCATAGTGGCATTGCGATGGCATTATCATTCGGGGAACGTCGGTGGTTAAGTAAGGAGGACAATTTATTATTGCAACAAACAGGTACGGCTCACCTTATGGCTATTTCCGGGTTGCATATTACCGTTGCCAGTATGTTTGGTTGGTGGATGGCAAGATTATTACAGCTCTTCTTTCCCGTGCACTGGATAGGACACAGATTTCCATTGATTATCGGCTGGATAGTGGCAATAAATTATGTTTGGTTATCGGGTTGGGGCATTCCGGCTATTCGTGCATTACTGGGGTTAACGCTCTGGCTATATTTACGTTACAGAAATATTCTCTGTTTCCCTTGGCAGTGGGCATTGTGGACAGCCGCAATGATTCTCTTATTTGATCCCTTAACTGTGCTTTCTGATAGCTTCTGGCTCTCTTTCTTTGCTGTGATGGCGCTAATGTTCTGGTTCTTTTGGGCGCCGTTGATTGAGCCATTTCGTTATGGTTGGAAATGGCTATGGCTGCGTGGGTTATATATGCAAATGGGTATGATGTTGATGCTTATTCCTCTCCAGCTATTATTATTTCATGGCGTCAATTTTGCCGCTTTATTTGCTAACTTTTGGGCCGTGCCAATCATCTCATTTATTACTGTTCCGTTGATTATGCTGGCATTAATCAGCCATTTTTGTTCCTTTATTAACGCTTTATTATGGCAATTAGTCGATTACTCTGTAACCTTCTCTTTAATTCCTTTGCCAGTATTACAACAGTCATGGAGTGAAACTGGCTGTTTTCCCTTCTTAATAACGTTTATTGGTTGGTTTGTTGTCATTATTTGGCGGTTTGCTTGGTGGCAATCATATAAATTACTGATTGGCATTTCTTTAGGGATAATGCTCTGCTATCTGAGGCGCACCGAAGAATATCTGTGGCGATTTTCTATGTTGGATGTAGGGCATGGGCTTGCGGTTATCATTGAAAAAGATGGCAAAGCGCTGATTTTTGATACCGGTAATCGTTGGGAAACCGGCAGTATGGCTGAAAGGGTGATTATCCCTTATTTGCGTTGGCATCGATTAACGCCAGAACAGATTATTATTAGTCATGATCACCTTGACCATACGGGTGGGTTAGAATTCTTACAACAAAAATATCCTGGTATTGCTGTGAGAAGTTCTTTAATCAATCAGCAACATCTTCCATGTATACGCGGTGAGCAGTGGTACTGGCAAGGGTTGAGCTTCCGTGTATTATGGCCGCCGGTAAGATCATTACATGCAGGTAATAACGAATCCTGTGTTATTCGGGTAGAAGATGGCAAACATAGCTTGCTTTTAACCGGAGATCTGGAAAAGCAAGGGGAATATAAGCTATTGGGAATAGAAAAAGAGAATTTAAGATCAACCATATTGCAAGTTCCACATCATGGTAGTAATACGTCATCTACATCTGCTTTTATTCATACCGTCTCACCACAATATGCACTGGCCTCTGTTGCACGTTATAGCCCGTGGCGACTCCCTTCGGTTAAAGTGCAGAGACGTTATCGTAAAAACGGGGCAGAGTGGCGTAGCACCGCAGTATCCGGGCAGATAACAGCTTATTTTTATGGCGATCATGTTGAAATGATGAGCTATAGGCAACAAATTATGTCACGCTGGTATCATCAGTGGTTTGGTATTCGTGGTGATCATGAGTAGAATAACCCGCTATTTCTTTTGGTGTTGGTACTCAATAATGAATGATAAAGACCTTTCTACCTGGCAGACGTTTCGCCGACTATGGCCGATTATCACTCCGTTTAGGATTGGGCTGATAGTTGCTGCGGTTGCACTGATCCTTAATGCTGCCGGTGATACGTTAATGCTTTCATTGCTTAAGCCTTTACTTGATGAAGGTTTCGGCAAAGCAAGCAGTGATGTACTGAAATGGATGCCGCTGATTGTGATTGCTTTAATGGTTATGCGAGGGCTATCCGGGTTTGTATCAAGTTATTGTATCTCTTGGGTCTCCGGTAAAGTGGTAATGCAGATGCGTCGCCGTCTGTTCAGCCATATGATGGGGATGCCAGTGTCATTTTTTGATCAGCAATCGACAGGAACTCTGCTTTCCCGTATCACTTATGATTCTGAACAGGTGGCCTCTTCGTCTTCCAGCGCACTGATTACTGTTGTCAGGGAAGGGGCATCAATTATCGGCCTGTTTATTTTGATGTTTTACTATAGCTGGCAATTATCTTTGATCCTGATTGTGATTGCGCCGGTTGTGTCATTAGTGATTCGTGTGGTATCGAAGCGATTTCGTGATATCAGTAAAAATATGCAAAACAGTATGGGGCAAGTTACTGCCAGCGCAGAGCAGATGCTGAAAGGTCACAAGGAAGTGCTGATTTTCGGTGGGCAGAAAGTAGAAACTGAGCGCTTTAATAAAGTGAGTAACCATATGCGCCAGCAAGGCATGAAGATGGTTTCTGCTTCCTCAATTTCTGATCCCATCATTCAGTTGATTGCTTCATTTGCTTTAGCTTTTGTCCTGTATGCAGCAAGTTTCCCGGAGATTATGGACACACTGACTGCGGGGAAAATTACCGTGGTATTCTCATCAATGATTGCGCTGATGCGTCCGTTAAAATCTTTGACTAATGTTAACGCGCAATTCCAGCGTGGTATGGCGGCCTGTCAGACTCTGTTTGCTATTCTGGATATGGAACAGGAAAAAGATGACGGCAAATTGGAACTTAAAAAAGCGGACGGTAATATTGAATTCCGTAATGTAACTTTTTGCTACCCGACCAAGGAATTGCCCGCGCTACAAAACATTTCTATGCATATCCCGGCGGGGAAAATTGTCGCTTTAGTTGGGCGCTCTGGCTCGGGTAAATCCACAATAGCGAATTTGCTGACCCGTTTTTATGATGTCAATGAAGGCAGTATTCTGCTTGATGACCGTGACTTACGGGAATATACGCTCTCTTCTTTGCGTAGACAGGTTGCTCTGGTATCGCAGAATGTGCATTTATTTAATGACACAGTAGCGAACAATATTGCTTATGCCAGTGAAAACCAATATAGCCGTGAAGAGATTGAGAGGGCGGCTGAGATGGCTTATGCGATGGACTTTATCAAGAAGCTGGATAACGGTTTGGATACCATGATCGGTGAAAATGGCGTGTTGCTTTCTGGCGGTCAGCGTCAGCGTATTGCTATCGCGCGTGCCTTATTGCGTGATTCTCCAGTCCTGATTCTTGATGAGGCTACTTCGGCGCTAGATACGGAATCTGAACGGGCGATTCAGGCGGCACTGGATGAGTTGCAGAAAAACAGAACCTCACTGGTTATTGCACATCGTCTATCAACCATCGAAAACGCGGATGAAATTCTGGTGATTGAAGATGGTCATATTGTTGAACGGGGTAATCATCTCTCGCTGCTGGAGCGAAATGGTGTTTATTCACAACTACATCGGATGCAATTTGGTCAATGATTGAGCGCATATGGTCAGGCCGCTCATGGCTTTATTTGCTGTTATTACCTTTTTCAGCCCTTTACGGGCTGATAAGCGGCTTACGGTGGTTGAGTTATAAAACTGGGGTGAGTCAATCCTGGAAAGCGCCTGTACCTGTTGTGGTAGTCGGTAATCTAACCGCCGGCGGTAATGGTAAAACGCCGGTAGTTATCTGGCTGGTGGAGCAGTTGCAGAAAAAAGGTTATCGGGTTGGTGTTGTTTCTCGTGGTTATGGGGGTAAAGCAGAAAATTATCCTCTGTTGGTGACTAAAAATGTCACTACGGCTCAGGCCGGTGATGAACCGGTATTAATTCACCGTCGTACTGGCGCGCCTGTGGCGGTTGCGCCAAAACGGGTTGCAGCAGTGAAAGCATTACTGGCAGATACGCCATTGGATATTATCGTGACTGACGATGGCTTACAGCACTATGCTTTGCAGCGAGATTTTGAAATTGCGGTTATTGATGGCGTGCGTCGTTTTGGTAATGGTTGGTGGCTTCCGGCTGGCCCAATGCGTGAATTATCTGGGCGATTGAATCGGGTTAATGCCATTATTACCAACGGTGGTACTCCTCAGCCAGGCGAATTATCCATGACATTAGCTGGCGAATTAGCTGTGAATATGGTGAGTGGTGAAAAACGCGCAGTGAATCTCATACCTCACGTTGTGGCTATGGCTGGAATCGGCCATCCACCGCGGTTTTTTGCAACTTTGCAACAGTTAGGCGCTGACTTACAAAAAGAGTACCCATTTGCCGACCATCAACGGTACACCGAAGATCAATTGCGTCATCTGGCTGATACAAACCAGAATTTACTGATGACGGAAAAGGATGCAGTTAAGTGTTTTAGTTTTGCTCAGTCGAACTGGTGGTATTTGCCGGTAGATGCTCAATTACCCCAGGAGAAGGGGCAGTCGATGTTACGTGAAATTTGTTCATTATTAGCAATAAATAACAATATTAAGTAAATCTTATGCTTGAGCCTAAGCAGTTTATACAACCCTCTGGTCAACAGAGGGATTGCCCTTCTGCTGTCTGCCAAAGCGGTTCTCGCTTTGCTGATTCGTACAGTTCAATTCGTACAATTCAGTAATTTTTCCAGATTTATTTGATTTTTCGCCATTGTTACATGATATTAAAACTATCCATTTTGGATAAACAACTATTGTGTATTCTTGGTTCAGACATGTGCGATTCTGGTAGGATATCCGCTCGTATCTGTTACTTAAACAATACACTACTCGAATGAAATGTATTTCAAGGTTTTAAAACTGAGATGAGGTTCTATTCGAAAACTTAATATGAAGGGTAAAAAACATCAAAAACAATGAATTAAATTATTGTGAGATGGATAAATGGGGGAGTTATCATGACATTACAATTAAAGATGGGTAGAGTGAAATGGTTTGATGAGCGTAAAGGATATGGCTTTATTTCTCCGCAGGATGGAGGACAAGACATATTCGTCAGTAGAAAAGCGATTGCTAATACCAAAAACAAGTCACTCACAGAAGGGCAGAATGTAGAATTTTCAATTATTCGCAAAGGTTATGATTTAACCGCGGCAGATGTGATTGCATTCTAAAACCCTATTAAAATCAAGCTATTTTATTACCATTCTTTAAGTAGTAAAGAGGAAGCATTGAACCATGTGCAAACAAAGGTAATCGTTTTTTTGAACGTACCTTTGGTAAAGCCCGGAGAGTAGCGAAATGAGTCATTTCTGATAATGGCGTTTACTCTCCGGTTTTTGTTTGTCGTCTATATTGATGATTTATTGGCAATTTGGGATTGTGCCAATTACGCCTACCGAGATAGTTTTGGACTTTCACCAACTTACCTGACTTTTCAGTGGATGATATTGGGAAAGGGATCGAAAGATCAAATAACAAGAGTTAACGATGATACCAAGCTTATGTTATTCTGGGCCGCACTAAGTTGCACTAAATTAAAGCTCCATAATTGGAGGATGTATGGATCACCGTTTACTCGAAATTATTGCCTGTCCTGTATGTAACGGAAAACTCAGCTACGATAAAGAAAATTTTGAACTTATCTGTAAGTTGGATCGACTTGCGTTTCCTGTACGTGATGGTATTCCCGTCCTGTTAGATCACGAAGCCCGTGAATTACCTCTGGATGAGGAAAAATAAGGTATGTTCACCGTTATTATTCCAGCCCGCTTTGCTTCAACCCGTTTACCCGGTAAACCTTTGGCTGATATTCACGGCAAACCAATGATTGTCCGTGTTATGGAGCGGGCGAAGCGTTCAGGTGCTGCGCGCGTCATTGTAGCAACAGATAATCATGACGTTGTTGATGCGGTTGTGGCGGCGGGGGGAGAGGCTTGTCTGACCAACGAAAATCATCATTCTGGTACCGAGCGGTTAGCTGAGGTTATCAACAAATATCAATTTTCCGATGATGAAATTATCGTTAATGTTCAGGGTGATGAACCGCTGATTCCCGAAGAGATTATTAAACAGGTTGCAGAGAATTTGGCAGGCTGCAACGCGGGAATGGCAACGTTAGCCGTGCAGATTCATGATGCAGAGGAAGCTTTTAACCCTAACGCTGTGAAAGTCGTTATGGATAAACAGGGTTATGCGCTCTATTTCTCCAGGGCGACAATTCCTTGGGAGCGCGACCGTTTTATTCAATCACGGGAAACGATTGGCGATCATTTCCTGCGCCATATTGGTATTTATGCCTATCGCGCGGGTTTTATCCGTCGCTATATACAATGGGAGCCAAGCCCGTTGGAACAGATTGAAATGCTGGAGCAACTGCGAGTACTTTGGTACGGAGAAAAAATTCATGTGGGGATTGCATTAAAAGCGCCGGGAGTAGGCGTTGATACCCCGGAAGATTTGGCCGCAATCAGAAAAATGTTTGCTGAAATTTGATTAACTGTTTGAACTTATTTTTGGGTTAACGAAAGCGCGTCATTTATTGCTGTTTATTTCTATTGCATATTATTTCTATTGCGCTTTCGTTTCTCCATCTATTTTTACTTTAAGAAGTAGTTTGAGGATTTTTTCTTGGTTGAGAATGTTCTGATTTTTGTGGGTGTTCTGGATCTTTCGACGGCTTAATACGTTGCCAGAGGGTGCCTAAAGTTTCATACCATACTCGTTCCGAATGAGACAGAAAGTAAGCTGAGGGCAGATATTTTTCCCAAGGATGTAATGGTGAAGTGATCGCTAATTGGTTAGCTGGGCCGGGAATGGGGTTCAACCCATGTTGTTTAAAGAAATTTATCGCTCGCTGCATATGATTGGCGGAAGTCACTAAAATAAAGGGTTGTTTACCAATCAGTTTCTCAACCTCATTGGCTTCCTGCTCAGTATCCATTGGCTTTGTCAGTGCGATGGTATCTTCTGCGGGCACGCCGAGCGACTGGGCTACGGTAGCGGCGACTTCGGCGCTGCTTTTAACATTCGCTCCTTTACCACCGGTAAAGACCATTTTAGAGCCGGGGTTCAAGCGATATAAGCGAATGCCTTCTGTCACTCGCGGCAAGCTGTTGTTAAGTAAGTTTGAACTGGGTGCCCAATTTGGGTTATAAGTGAAGCCGCCGCCAAGAACGACGATATAATCAACCGGTGGATTGATGTGACTGGGATCGGATTGATCGCTGTTAGCATAAACCGATTCCAATGGTAACAGCAGCTTATCGGCAACAGGTTGTAAACTTAGCAGAAGTAGCGTGAGCCAACTGAATGTCAGAACCGTTTTTCCTGTTTTTTGCCAACGGGTAAACCATAGCAGTAATAAAGCGGCAAATGAAATTAGCAATATTAATGGCAGAGGCATTACCATTGCGCCGAGATACTTTTTAAATAAAAATTGCATTTATTTACCTTAATTTGGTTGAATTGTAGCCATGTGGTTCACAGTTTGTTGTCAAAAGTGGTTATATCAACGAATGCTGTGCCAAAATAGCAGCCAGTGTAATGAAATCTCAACAGATAAATCAGATCTATACCTAATAGATTTCGAGTTGCAGCGCGGCGGCAAGTGAACGAATCCCCAGGAGCATAGATAACGATGTGACTGGGGTGAGTGAAAGCAGCCAACAAAGCAGCAGCTTGAAAGATGAAGGGTATATTCCATTAGTGAGGCAGTTTTTCATGCGGGATCGCAATTTCGATGATATTGCAGACAAATTCTCTCGTAATATTTACGGCACAACCAAAGGTAAAATCAGGCAAGCCGTTGTCTGGCAGGATATCAGCGAATTACTGGCTCAATTACCTCAACGTCCATTGCGTATTTTAGATGCGGGCGGCGGAGAGGGAAATATGGCATGCCAATTAGCTGAATTGGGTCATCAAGTGATATTGTGTGATTTATCAGAAGAGATGATCCAGCGGGCAAGGCTGGCCGCAGAACAAAAAGGGGTCAGCCAAAATATGCAATTTATACAAAGCCCGGTACAGGAAATTAGCCAATATATAGAGCAGCCGGTAGATTTGGTATTATTTCATGCAGTACTGGAATGGATTACCGATCAGAAATATGTAATAGAAGTGCTAATGAATATCATTAATCCGGGTGGCGCTCTATCTTTAATGTTTTACAATGCCAATGGTTTGGTAATGCGTAATGCTATTTTAGGTAATTTTCATTTGGCGACACCCAATATACAGCGTCGCAGAAAACGTTCATTATCGCCTCAGAATCCATTGGCGCCGGAACAGGTATATCAATGGCTTGATGAATTAAATATGACGATTACCGGCAAAACAGGTGTGCGCATTTTTCACGATTATTTGCAAAATCGCCAATTACAGAGCGAAAACTTTCCGGCATTGCTGGAATTGGAACAGCGTTATTGCCGACAGGAGCCTTATATCAGCTTGGGGCGCTACATTCATGTCATGGCGCGTAAGCCTGCTTTAACAGTTTAAAGGACAAATTATGAGTGAATATTCCCAGACTGTCCCGGAACTGGTGTCTTGGGCCAGGAAAAACGATTTTTCCATCTCCTTGCCCGCAGAAAGATTGGCTTTTCTGATGGCAATTGCGGTGTTGAACAGCGAGCGGCTGGATGGTGAGATGAGCGAAGAGGAGCTAGTTGATGCCTTTCGTGAAGTTTGCAAAGGATTTGAGCAGACCACAGAATCTGTCGCTGTGCGGGCCAACAATGCCATTAATGACATGGTGCGTCAGAAACTTCTTAACCGTTTTACCAGTGAATTGGCCGAGAGCAATGCAATTTATCGCTTAACCCCGCTTGGGATGAGTATCAGCGACTACTACATTCGCCAGCGGGAATTTTCTACCTTACGTCTTTCGATGCAACTTTCGGTGGTGGCGGGTGAGTTGCACCGGGCAGCGGAAGCGGCGGAGGAAGGGGGAGATGAATTTCACTGGCATCGTAATGTTTTTGCGCCGCTGAAATATTCTGTTGCAGAAATCTTCGATAGCATCGACATGTCTCAGCGCGTCATGGATGAGCAGCAAAGCTCGGTTAAAGAAGATATTGCGGCGTTGCTGAATCAAGATTGGCAGGCCGCGATTGCCAACTGTGAGCAACTGTTATCCGAAACATCAGGTACGTTGCGGGAACTCCAGGACACACTGGAAGCGGCGGGAGATAAACTACAGGCTAATTTGCTGCGTATTCAGGAAGCCAACATGGACAGCGGCGGATCAGAACTGGTTGATAAACTGGTATTTGATCTGCAAAGCAAACTGGACCGTATTATCAGTTGGGGCCAGCAGGCGATTGATTTATGGATTGGCTATGATCGTCACGTTCACAAATTTATCCGTACTGCGATTGATATGGATAAAAACCGTATTTTTTCTCAGCGTTTACGTCAATCGGTTCAACATTATTTTGATCACCCGTGGAGCCTCACCATTGCTAACGCTGAACGTTTGCTCGATATGCGGGACGAAGAATTGACGTTACGTAATGAAGAAGTGACGGGGGAACTGCCATTAGCGCTGGAATATGAAGAATTCAGTGAAATAAACGAACAACTGGCGGAAATGATTGAAAAAGCGCTGTTGATATATCGGCAGGAACAGCGCCCACTGGATTTAGGGGCAGTGTTAAGGGATTACCTTGCTCAGCATCCGCTCTCTCGTCACTTTGATGTGGCGCGTATTTTGGTGGATCAGGCTGTACGATTGGGTGTGGCAGAAGCGGATTTCTCTGGGTTGCCAGCGGAATGGTTAGCGATTAATGATTACGGAGCCAAGGTACAGGCACATGTCATCGACACATATTGAACAATTTATGCCAGTTAAACTGGCGCAGGCGTTAGCCAATTCACTTTTCCCGGAACTGGACAGCCAGCTTCGTGCGGGTCGTCATATCGGAATGGATGATCTTGATAATCACGCTTATCTGATGGATTTTCAGGAGCAATTGGAGGAATTTTACGCCCGTTATAATGTGGAGTTGATCCGTGCGCCGGAAGGTTTCTTCTATCTGCGTCCCCGTTCAACGACCTTGATCCCGCGCTCGGTATTATCAGAGCTGGATATGATGGTAGGAAAAATTCTCTGTTATCTCTATCTCAGCCCGGAACGTCTGGCTAATCAGGGGATTTTTACTGCTCAAGAGTTATACGAAGAGCTAATCTCACTGGCGGATGAAGGCAAGTTGATGAAATTTGTCAACCAGCGCTCTTCCGGTTCCGATTTGGATAAACAGAAATTGCAGGAAAAGGTGCGCACGGCACTGAACCGCCTGCGTCGTCTGGGCATGGTCTATTTCCTGCCAAATGACAGCAACAAATTTACCATTACTGAGGCGGTATTCCGTTTTGGTGCGGATGTACGCAGCGGCGACGATCCTCGTGAAGTCCAACTGAGGATGATCCGTGACGGTGAGGCAATGCCGGTTGAAGGCGGCTTATCGCTTGATGAGAGTGAAAATGATGAAACACCGGATAACTCAGCAGAAGATGCGGGAGATGAACAACCATGATTGAACGCGGTAAATTTCGTTCACTGACGCTGGTTAACTGGAATGGTTTTTTTGCCAGAACATTTGATCTTGATGAATTAGTGACCACCTTATCAGGCGGCAATGGGGCGGGTAAATCCACCACGATGGCGGCTTTTGTCACTGCGCTGATCCCTGATTTAACCTTGTTGCATTTCCGTAACACCACCGAAGCCGGTGCAACTTCCGGTTCGCGTGATAAAGGTTTGCACGGCAAGTTGCGTGCGGGGGTCTGTTACTCAACGCTGGATGTGCTTAACTCTCGGCATCAGCGGGTCATCGTCGGGGTGAGGTTGCAACAAGTTGCGGGGCGTGACCGTAAGGTCGATATCAAACCTTTTATGATTCAAGGCTTGCCAACCGTTATTCAACCTACGCAGCTATTAACTGAAAATGTGGGTGAAAGGCAGGCGCGTGTATTGCCGCTAAATGAACTGAAAGATCGCCTTGATGAAATGGAAGGCGTGCAGTTCAAACAATTTAACTCCATCACCGATTACCATGCGCTGATGTTTGATTTGGGGGTGATCCCCAAACGCCTGCGTTCAGCAAGTGATCGCAGTAAATTCTATCGTCTGATCGAAGCTTCCCTGTATGGCGGTATTTCCAGCGCCATTACCCGTTCCCTGCGCGATTACTTGCTGCCGGAAAACAGTGGGGTTCGGAAGGCATTTCAGGATATGGAAGCGGCGCTGCGTGAAAACCGTATAACACTGGAAGCTATCCGGGTAACCCAATCTGATCGCGATCTGTTCAAACACTTGATCACCGAAGCGACTTCTTACGTTTCCGCTGATTATATGCGCCATGCCAATGAACGTCGCACCCATCTGGATCAGGCATTAGCATTGCGTGGAGAACTGTTTGGCAGCCATAGGCAACTGGCGACTGAGCGGTATCGTCATGTAGAAATAGCGCGAGAATTAGCTGAACAGAATGGCGCCGCTACTGATTTAGAAGCTGATCATCAGGCAGCCAGTGATCACCTGAATCTGGTGCAGACAGCCATGCGTCAGCAGGAAAAAATTGACCGTTATCAGGGGGATCTGGAAGAACTCTCTTATCGTCTGGAAGAGCAAACTGAGGTTGTTGAAGAAGCAGCGGAAATTCAGGCTGAATATGAAGCCAGAGCGGAAGCGGCAGAACAGGAAGTCGATGAGCTGAAAAGCCAATTGGCGGATTACCAGCAGGCATTGGATGTTCAGCAAACCCGCGCTATTCAATATCAACAGGCGTTACAGGCACTGGAACGTGCCCGAGAGCTGTGTCGGCTACCGGATCTTTCTGCGGATAATGCAGAAACATGGTTGGAAACTTTTCAGTCTAAAGAGCAACAGGCGACAGAAGCCCTGTTGGCGTTAGAGCAGAAATTAAGTGTTGCAGATGCGGCGCATACTCAGTTCGAACAGGCGTATCAATTAGTCAAAAGTATGGTTGGTGAAATCAGCCGTAGTGAAGCATGGCAGAGCGCCCGTGAATTGCTGCGTGATTGGCCGGCGCAGCAACATCTGGCGGATCGTGTGCAACCATTGCGAATGCGATTGGCTGAACTGGAACAGCGCTTGAACAACCAACAGGATGCTGAGGATTTATTAAGCGAGTTTTGTAAGCGTCAGGGGCGACAGTATCAAGCCGAAGATTTGGAGGCGCTGCAAAATGAACTGGAAGCCCGGCAGGATGCGTTGAGTCTGAGTGTCAATGAAAGCGGTGAACGCCGTATGGAGATGCGTCAGACGCTTGAACAACTGAAACAGAAAATTCAGTCATTGACTGCCCGTGCGCCAGTTTGGTTGGCTGCACAGGATACCTTGCATCAACTGTGCGAACAGAGTGGTGAAACACTGGCAAGCAGTAATGACGTAACGGAATATATGCAGCAACTACTTGAGCGCGAACGTGAAACCACGGTAGAGCGTGATGAAGTTGCCGCACAGAAACGTGAGTTGGAAAAGCAAATCGAACGTCTCAGTCAGCCAAGTGGTGCGGAAGACAGCCGAATGATTGCATTGGCGGAACGTTTCGGCGGAGTTTTGCTGTCAGAAATTTATGACGATATCACCATTGATGATGCACCGTACTTCTCCGCCCTGTATGGGCCTGCCCGCCACGGCATTGTAGTGCCAGATCTCTCTTTGGTGCGTCCACAGCTTGAAACGCTGGAAGATTGCCCGGAAGATCTCTATTTAATTGAAGGAGATCCGCAATCCTTTGATGACAGCGTATTTAATGCCGAAGAGCAGCAAAATGCGGTACTGGTCAAATCCTCTGATCGTCAGTGGCGTTATTCCCGTTACCCTGAATTGCCGTTGTTTGGTCGTGCTGCCAGAGAAAACCGTTTAGAAACTTTGAATTTGGAGCGCGATACCTTAGCAGAGCGTTATGCCACGCTCTCTTTTGATGTGCAGAAAATCCAGCGTGCTCATCAGTCGTTCAGTCAGTTTGTCGGTAAACACCTCTCTGTGGCATTTGATACCGATCCAGAAGCGGAAATCCGCGAACTGAAACAGCAGCGTACAGAGTTAGAGCGGGAACTCTCCCGGTTTGAAGAGCAGACTCAACAACAGCGCCAGCAATATACTCAGGCTAAAGAGAGCCTGACCGCATTAAATCGCCTGCTCCCTCAAATCACGCTACTGTTAGATGAAACCTTAATTGATCGCGTAGAAGAAATACGTGAAGAATTGGATGAAGCGCAAGAAGCCGCCCGTTTCTTGCAACGGCATGGTTCGGCACTGGTGAAGTTGGAGCCGATGGTTGCTGTTCTGCAAAGCGATCCACAGCAGCATCAACAGTTGCAACAGGATTATGAAACCGCCAAACAGAGCCAGCATCAAGCTAAACAACGGGCTTTTACGCTGGTGGAAGTGGTACAGCGCCGTGCGCATTTTAGCTACAGCGATTCTGCCGGTATGCTCAACGAAAATGCGGATCTGAATGACAAACTACGTCAGCGTCTGGAACATGCAGAATCGGACCGCAGCCGCGCCCGCGAACAATTGCGTCAACAGCAAGCGCAATATTCCCAATTTAACCAAGTGCTGGCATCTCTAAAAAGCTCTTACGAAACCAAACAGGATATGCTGAAAGAGTTGCAACAGGAGATGAAAGCGCTCGGTGTTCAGGCGGATGCTAATGCAGAAGCGCGTGCTCGTGAACGTCGTGATCATCTGCATGAAGCGCTTAGCGCTAACCGTTCCAGAGTCAATCAGCTTGAGAAGCAGATTGCCTTTTGCGAAGCGGAAATGGATAGCTTGCAGAAAAAACTGCGTAAACTGGAACGCGATTACTATCAAATCCGTGAGCAGGTGGTTTCTGCCAAAGCGGGTTGGTGCTCAGTGATGCGCATGGTGAAAGACAACGGTGTTGAGCGTCGTCTGCATCGCCGTGAACTGGCATATATGGAGGGGGGCGCATTACGTTCCATGTCGGATAAGGCACTAGGGGCATTGCGTCTGGCAGTCGCTGATAACGAACATCTACGCGATGCGCTGCGTTTATCCGAAGATCCAAAACGCCCTGAGCGTAAAATTCAGTTTTTCATTGCTGTTTATCAGCACCTGCGTGAACGCATTCGCCAAGATATTATCCGCACTGACGATCCGGTTGATGCCATTGAACAGATGGAAATCGAGCTGGCCCGTTTGACAGAAGAGCTGACCGCTCGCGAGCAAAAATTGGCTATCAGTTCAAAAAGTGTGGCGAATATCATCCGCAAAACCATTCAGCGTGAACAGAACCGTATCCGAATGCTAAATCAGGGATTACAAGCGGTCTCCTTCGGACAAGTTCGTGGTGTGCGGTTGAATGTAAACGTGCGTGAAAGCCATGCGATATTGCTGGATGTGCTTTCTGAACAGCAGGAACAGCATCAGGATCTATTTAACAGCCAGCGGTTGACCTTCTCGGAGGCAATGGCGAAACTTTATCAGCGCCTGAATCCGCAAGTAGATATGGGGCAGCGCTTGCCGCAAACCATAGGTGAAGAGTTGCTGGATTACCGTAACTACTTGGAACTGGACGTTGAGGTTAACCGTGGATCTGATGGCTGGTTAAAAGCAGAGAGTGGGGCGTTATCGACCGGTGAAGCGATTGGGACCGGTATGTCCATTCTGGTGATGGTGGTGCAGAGTTGGGAAGAAGAATCCCGCCGTCTGCGTGGTAAAGATATTTCCCCTTGCCGGTTGCTATTCCTTGATGAAGCGGCGCGTCTGGATGCTAAATCCATTGCCACTCTGTTTGAATTATGCGAACGGCTACAAATGCAGTTAATTATCGCTGCGCCAGAAAATATCAGCCCTGAAAAAGGGACCACCTATAAACTGGTGCGTAAAGTATTTAACAACCACGAACATGTTCATGTGGTCGGGCTGAGAGGATTTGGGCAGGATGTTCCGGCAACTCAACTGATTTCAGATGCTACTGCTTAATTAAATTGGATGGTTTACGGTCATTATAAGTAGGGAAAATAAAGAAAGTGCGCCACGGATGGCGCAATAGTTTTTTAGCCTGAGATTGTACCGTTATTTTTTGCTTATTAGATTCGGTATTAGTTGACCACTACACTCGGATTTATTTTTGATTAAAAATATTCGCGATCTTGCTTTGAGTGTACAATGAGAGAAACACCGAGGAAAAATGTAGTTAAATATACATATTGAATTTTAATATTCAATATATCATAAACAGGTGTTATATAATTTTCTTTCGAAACTCTTTTTTTAAAATTAAATGTAGCAGAAATGAGGTGTTGTATGAGGACTCTTTCGAAACTTTCTTTTTCTAGTCTAATTTGTTTTTCCTTGTTGGCAAATAAATCTTGGGCAAACAATTGTAGTGACTGCGAATCTATTAACGGGGAGTTTGTTAAAGTGAAAGAGGTGGGAATTGTAGTAGGCAAGTATAACTACATCCTAACTAAGGATGGTAAAAAAGTGGAAATTCATGATAATGCTGTTCAGAAAGCACAGATTGCTTTTGTTCTGGATTTGCCATTTTATATAGACGATAGAATAACAAATTACTCCATTAAAAAGGATTGAAATAGAACGGAGGGATGATTTCTATCCAAATCTTATAGAAGCCTTAATAATACCAATATACAGCGTGGCAAAGGTTGTCGCACTGATAAAAAGTCTGACAGCAAGAGAAATATTCAAGCGTTGTCCTCAGATGAAAAAGATACTCTGAGGCGGAGAATTTTTGGCTGATGGGTAAATCGATATCCTTTCACTAATTTTATAGTAGTTTTATTTTAATGGAATATTTATGAATAAAAAAATCAGTGCTATTTTCATTGCTTTGTCTTTATTTTCTGCACCATCATTCTCGGGACAGTACACGATATCTGGCTATGTTCAGTGGCTTAAAGCTAATTCAGATAAACACTGCTGGGGATATTTAAATTCAATTGGATATGGACAGGGCTTTTATTTAGATGACTGCAATCAGGAGATGATGCATTTGTTAAGGACAGCTCAAATTATTGGTACAAAAGTAGACATAACCATCGAAGGTGATGGTAGTGAGTACAAACCTTTATATGCGGTTACACTTTATCGTGAATAAGTTATACCAGAATAAAGGGCATTGTTGTAAACAGCGGCTCAGAGGAATCCTTTCCGCAGAAGTTTTTCCATTTAATGTAAATGGGATGGGTAGTACTGTTTCAATGTTTTAAGATATCCCGCTGCTTGCGGCGGGGCTCTTCATTTAATTGACACTTTAAGACTAATTGAAATATTAAGTTCTAATCATAATAGAAGAGAGCGGAATGAAAAATTCTTACAGGTACTTGATTTTATTTTTCTTTTTATTTAGTAACGTAGTATATTCTAAGAGCGTCAATTTTGATTATTCAGATGCTCAAAACTATATTAAATCCATTAAGAATCTTAGATCTATAGTAGGGAGCCCCCTACCTAATGTTCCCGGATTACTTGTCCTTAATCCTACTGAACCATATACATCAGTTCACCTCATAAGTAATAATGGGGATGTTATTGATCTTATATTATCAAATACTAATTTGTATATGGTGGGATTTGTCTCTGCTGGGATATTCTACAGATTCAATGATACTGAATTTTCCAACATAACAGTTCCGGAGACAAACCTTTTAAATTTAAATATTTCTTCAAGTTATATTGATTTATTTAGACGGGCTAACCGTACAAGAGAAGAAACAATTGTGAGCAATGAAACCATCAATAGCGCCATTACGACTTTATGGAGGCAAAATGGTTCAGGAACAGTAGAACCTCTAGCAGCAAGAGCTCTTATGACATTGATTACCGCTGTGGCTGAATCAGCTAGATTTAGCCGAATATCTTCGTTTATAACTAGCAACTATGATAATAATGTGCAGATAGGAGGAGGTTTGGTCAGATTAACCAACCGGTGGTCAAGCCTAAGCAGTTATGCATATGAAATGTCGAATAATGCAGGTTCAAATGCGGGCTATTTTGACGATATAGTTAATTCTATAAATAGAAATAGATTATATGGAGTACTCGCATTGGCATTATATTGTGATTTTTCTACTCCCTCTAAGCTAAGACCAAGGCTATTGACGTTTTCTGAGACTACCCCATTGACCGCAGATACCTGTTCATCTGAACGAGATATTACTCTCATAAATAATATTTATTGGTCAAACAATGTGTTACAAGCAGTGTTTGATTGAATTGACAGCACTTTTGCAAATAGAAATACGAGTTATTCACTAGGCGTACTTCGTCTAGTTGTAGTGGCATACTAATTTTAGTCACCTGAATGGGGTTGTAAGCCGGAAATTTCGTCTTACAACCCCTGTGTGGCAATTGTGAGGGATGGTCAATTAAGCTGGCTCGCACCGTTTGGGTAGTGTAAGGTGATCGATTTATTATTCTTTCTTGTCGGTATCATTATTAGTGGGGGGAGTACCTCATATTTCTCGTCTGAAATTATTTGTAAATTTTTAAGAGTGAATAAAATCAGGATAATCCGCCAAATAATACTATTTATTTTACGGTAGCCATATGAGTAGGAAAAAATGCGCCCCGGAGGGCGCAATAATTATCTTAAATCAAGTGTTTTTATTTAAATATATATATATTTGCGGAATAATATTGATTTTATTTATTGATAGTGGCATTTACCAAAGTATTTCTAGTTCATATCAGAGGCCAATTCAAAATCACCACGCTATCATTGTGATTACTATTGGCGCCATTTTCAGCACTGATAATAGTTGTTCGCGGATTTCTATCAAATATATTATCGAAATAACGAAGTTTGCATGGTTTGCTATTCTCTTCAACCTCAATACAGACTTTGCCCGTACCTGATGTGTAGACTTTAGTCGCCATGAGATTATTTTGTCCTTTACCGGTTAATGTATCTACCAGAATATCATCAATATATACTTTTACAGTTTGCGAAGTATCTGTATTAGTATAGGCAATCAAACCGAATCTAGTGCTTTGAGGTAACTGGAAACAGTGTTTACCCGTGTCATTAGTACCATATGTTCCACTACAGACGCCATTATTGTCTCGGTTGCTGCCTAATAAATCAGTATCGACCGATACTGCCGATTGAACATTTTTGAAAGTTAATCCTCTCCAACCTGCATGATTACTTGAGATGATGATAGGCCCAGCATCAAGTACATTTGATTTTTGGTCGAACCGAATAAAAGAATCATCTTTGAAAAAATAAATAAAATTTCCATCAATACTTGGCCATAAAATAGCAGCATCAAGGTTAGTACTAAATTTTTCATATTTTTCTGTAATGTTCCATCTGTCTGAAATAGTATTCATCTTAATTGTGTTTAAATCGATGGTGTAATCTACACAATATCTACCTTTGAAAAAACAAACAGTGTTTGTGGTTAATTCTATGGCTGCATCTACTCCATTTTCAAATTCTGTTCCTTTTAATTCAGGCCACCCATCGACAATAAACTTCGGCCCATCAACGACCTCTGCTTTTGCGATATCAAATTTAAGATATTGTGAACCTTTAAAAAAGTATAAAAAACCATTTAAATTAATAATATCGTCAATATGTCTTTGGAATTCAACAGGTAGATTAGGCCAATCTTGACTGATGGGTTGAGGGTAGCCAATGGATGTATTTAAACATTGATTATTAAATTTAACGTTTTCTTCATTCAGGAAGAAGTAACTGGATATATTCATTGTTATATATTCTTTGTCGTTAGAAAATGAGAGATAATTTAAATCGCCTTGAGCAATGGAATTAAAGTTTCATAATAAAAGCCAGTAAATAATAAGGTGGAATAATATCAACACTATGATTATGTGAAGAGGACGATGCTGCTGCTGGGTGATTATGTCCTTGTCCTCCGCCGGTGTTTGATGTATATGCGTAATTAGGTCTGTCGAAAGTAGTCGTTGTTGGCTCTTTATCATTACGTATTTGTTTTATATCAGTGCCGCCAGGATAATCACGACCATATTTCATTCCATCACTAGAAAAATAAGCCATACCCCCAATATGTTTATGACTAGGTATTTGTGATTCTGTTAATGTTGTATTTCCCACAGTAACATTTACCGAAACTATAGTGGATGTTGTATTTTTGGAAAAGTTTTTTCCATTGCCATTACCACTAGCTTTACTAGCGCTTTTTCCTGCCTCAGAAAGAGTTTCACCGCACATGACAAAACGGCTTCTTAAATCTGGAGTTCCATTATTGCCATCACAAAAAGCCCAGCCTGTAGGAGCATCCTTACCGGAGAACATCACAATCATTCCTTTTGGGAATACATTATCGGAATCAATACTGATTCCGTTACTGTCTACTTTTAAGCCTCCGTTAGGGTTAATTTTTATTGCTTGTGTATAGTCATCACCCGGTTTTAGCGCATCAGTCCGACCGGGCGTTTTACCAACTGTATGGCGATCCAGAGTATTGGTATTCTCTGTGTTGGATTCTGAAGTGGACCGGTTATATTTTTTTTCCATTTTTATCACCTTGTATATGATATTGAGTTGTTTTGTTCAACAATGAAATTGATGATTTTTTCCTTTATTTACTATTTACATTTAAAATATAAAAAGTGTTTATTACTTGGTTTTTATTGAAAAGTATAGCTACCGCAATAACATGATTTATAGATGTTATTATTTATATTTAAAAATTTATCCAATAGTTATTTAAATGAATTTTCGTGAAACAAAACAATTATGGGAGGGGGATTTTTAGACACAACATCAATTAATAACAGAGATTGTTATCTGATGTTTATTTTCTCTGGCTGTTCAATTTTAAGTATGACAGGTCGGGGATAATGAATAGGGTTATTTTTATTGCTTGGGGTAATTGAATTCGTTTTATTTCTATATTTATAGTTTTGTTGATAAATTGATGTGATTATCAGTGAAATAAGTTAAAATAATTTATTGTTTCACCTATCTACCCGTTTTTCTTTCCACCTTTAATATGATCAGGAAATGTGGGTGTCTTATCTCGGGTAAATATAATTTGTTGTTTGAAGTTAAATTTTTTCCTCATTTTATTTAAATGTTCTTGCATAGGATTAATACTCAGGTGAGCATCTCCTATGGAGAAAACAAATGTATGATTTTCTTTTTCAGCAGCATGTTTTGCAATTTTCTCTGCTAACGTTGGATTAATATATTCATTACTCCATGTACCCGAAGTAAAACGAACCATTTCTGGTGCGACTTTATATAACTCTCCTCTATTTCCAGCTTTTGCCATAATTTCATTCAATTCATTACTTAATTTCTTAAAGTTGGGTAAAAACTCTGAATAGCGGTCATATAGAATTCATAAAAGGAGGAAATATCTTCTTCTTTAAACCCCGTTGGTTCACTTATTAATGTCATCGATAAATCAAACGTCTCTTTCATGGCATTGAATAACTCTGAATCCTCCCATCCAACAATTTCAGCCTGCCTACTTTTATTCATAAACCAGCTTGATTTTTCCATAAATTCTTTTGGTATATACTCCAGTTTATTTTTATTTATCTGTTCATCTGTTGCCTCAATATAAAGTTGAAGCGTTCCAGAGTTAAAACTGCTATTAACGTCAGGTATATTTTTTGCGTATTGAAACGGTGGTTTATTATGGTCATCACCAGCAATAATAATTTTAGGCTGTTTATTTGAAAGTATCTTTCTTATTTTTTTCGGAATAAGTTCCACTTCCGTGTCGTTTTCATAAGTAAACCATTTGCTATGTGGAGTGGCAGGTGTCACAGAATAAGAATGCTTACCTGGTTCTAATTCTAATGAATCGTTTGCATTATGATGAGTTGTATTTTTTGACTCTAATGGGGATCTTTTCTGATTCTCTTTATATTCATATTCGCGTTCCATATTATCACCTATTAAGTTGACGGACTTAATAAATATATTGAAAATAAATAGTACACTAGTGATTACTTATAATGCAATAATTTTGTCCTACCACTTGATGCTATATATTTTAACTTTTTGAATTTATTAATAGAATCAGATTAGGGTTATTAATTGATAAAGAGGAAATTTGAATGCTTAATTCACACGGGTCTTTCTTAATATAATCTAAAAAATATATTATTATGAATTAATTATTAAGATGTTATTCACCCTAAAGATTCATTTAATGACGAATATATGATGGTAATGAGTACTGCTGTGTAGGTATCAATGACGGATTTCCTGGGCACAATAGCATCACACCTTGCTCTGGTAACATAACGACTGAGGATATTGTACGCTCACGACGTATATTACCGTTATTTCCAACGTAAATCGGTGGTTTAGCAAACAATGTAAAACAATCTTCAACATCTATCTGTTCTCTGTTAGTCAGTGTTCGAGCAATTTCTAGTCTATGCAGAGAAGAATTTTTAGCGAAAATGTTGATTTTATCCTGAGGGATAAAATCAACATGAAGAAAATGATTTGTATGTGTAGTTGTTATCCCATCTTCAACGATACGCAATTGGTTATTCAGACTCTCGACACATACAGCTCTATGTTTATCACATAACGTAAATGAGCGTGAACTAGATAATGGGATACGATTAAGTTCTTCCAACGCCTGCTCAATACTAACGCAATTGTCCAATAAATGGCGGATAACAAGGTAGGGAGGAACGCCGATCCCCCAGTTTCCTCCTAATACCAAATTGAGTCCGACTGCTAGCCCGGCATTATTTAAGCCTAAATAGCCTAATAGTCCAGCAAAACTCAGCAGCAGTGAGCGGTAATGGGGTCCTTGGCAATCCAGAACGCTAATAAAATCGTCCAAATTCCCATTCAGATCCACGGTTTGAGCTAATAATCTCACTCCCTTAAGAGAGGACAGTGTGGTGCAGTCGCCAGTTGTAATGCTGCTATAACCTATAACTTCTCGTCTTAGCTGTAATAGCCAGGCTAGATCGGGTGGTAAGGATGCACCGATGGCTAATCCTTCCACTTCTTGTGCTAAATCGGGTAACCATGTTTCTACTTGTGAACGATAAGCGGAAATAGTTGAAGCTAAGCTCTGAAGTGAATGAGAGGTATTGCTCAGCTGGTTTAAACGGCATAATCCATCATCAGCGAATGCCTGCAAGGTTACTCGTTGTTGTTGACCATGTTGGATGCCCCTTGTAAGGGCATCGCCATTAAGTGTGATAAAATCAACGACAGAGGTCATTCTACCTCCATCTGATGTACGATTTTATTATGCTGTTGTAATGTGTTTTTAATTTCTGGCCACTCCTCTGCCAGAACGCTATAAAAAATCGCATCACGTCGCCGGCCACTAGGCATAAAATTGAAACTGCGCAATACACCCTCTTCGATTGCTCCAATATTGCGTAATGCGGCACGGGCCTGAAGATTGAGTACGTCGGTTTTAAATTCAACACGTAGCGCTCCTAGTACTTCAAAGGAGTGTTGCATTAACAAATATTTCGCCCAGCGATTGATTCCTTTGCTGCGGAATGCTTCCCCTAACCAAGACCAGCCAATTTCCAGACGAGCTTCTTTTTCCACCATATTGCCAAAGCTCATGCTGCCAGCGATACTCCCTGAGGGTTTATCTACCACCGTATACACTGCGCGTATGCCGGAAGTTTGATCGCTGAGCATTGAGGTGAAAAAACTTTCAAATTCATCGTCATTACTAACGTTAAACACAAAATATCGCCATATATTTCTATCACGTGATAATTCTCTAATTTCTGCTTTATCTTTCACATGAATCGGTTTTAATAAAACGTGTTCGTTTTCCAGAATGGTGGATACTTTCTCTCTCCAGCTCATATTTATACCCTTTTTCTGTGTGTGATGTGATTACGTTGCAGCATGAGCACTTAAGATATCAATCACATTGCCAAGTGTACGCATATTCTCCAGATCGTCTTCTGTAAACCGGGATAAATCGATCTCCATCTTATTGCACAATGAGGTGATGAATAACACTTTATTCAGTGATGTTAAGCCATAAGCATCGCTCATATTTTCTTGCAAGCTTATAGCCTGCGCGGTGATAGGAATGGTCAATGAAGCGGCTAACCTTTCGCGGGCGACGATTTCAAGTTGATTCATATTGGAATTGATTTGCATAGTGGGCTTCCTTTTCTTAAGAGAAAAGTTGAGTTTGATAGCGCTCGAAAATCATTTTACGAATCGGTTTGAACTGTGATGTTAGTAAACCGTTTTCAATACTGAATGGCTGATCTGCGATTATCAGACGGGCAATATATTCATCTTTTTCCACTTCAGTGTTAACGCGCTCCAATGCTGCTTGGATCGCGGCATGATCAACGGGAACGCTGGATGGTGATATTACGGCTACAAGATCTGTCTGTTTAGGACTGAAAATAACACATTCCGCTATTGCTTTTTCGTTGCGAAAACGTGCTTCTATTGGTTGGGCGTCGATTTTTTTACCATTGTCGAGCACAATGACATTGTCTGCCCGGCCTTTGATGTAAAGAAAACCATCTTCGTCAAGGTAACCAATATCACCAGTGCGCACGTAGCCATCGCGAATGAATATTTTTTCTGATGCGCCTGGGGACGCATAGAGATAGGCAGTATTAACCGGATAATCACTGCGTACGAACACGCTGCCGTCTTGGTCGATGATGATTTCTTTTTCATCCAGTACGCGTCCTACGCTGCCTGGGCGGTGTGAACCTGGGTAGTTTTTAGTGACAATACAGGTTTCATTCATGCCGTAGCCTTCATAGATAGGAAGACCAACCTGATGGAAGAAACGTAGTGTTCCTGAATCTGAGGGAGCTGAGCCCGTCCACAGATAACGGATTTTGTCGCCGAATAAGGCTTTTGCATGTAAGATCATAGTATTAATGTCATTACTTTGTTGCTCTATGTGTCGGCGTATCGCATTAAAAAAAGCGGGTACTCCCATGATGACTGTTGGTTTTACCTGTGACATAACGGTAAACACTGATTGATAATTTGTTAGTACGGTATCATGACCGTACTTCAAAGCTGAATAAATCCAGTAACGTTGCTGTAATAGGGATAGTGGTAAGAAAACTAACAAGCAGTCTCCAGGTTTATGGCAGAAGATTTTTTGTACGCTGCGTAAAGAGGAATCAATACTGCCGATGGTTGCAGCCAGTCCTTTGGGGATACCGGTAGAGCCAGACGTAAATTTAATGGTTGTGGTTTCAGTCAATGCATAGTGTATTGGGGGTAACGATTCAGGGTACGTTTCTAGGAATGTATTTATTTCCCGAATATCACGTAGTGCAGAGGTAGTTTTATCATAGGATTTATCAGTAAATAGCCATTTTAGCTGGTAATTTTCGGCTAATGTTGATGTTGCTTCAAATTTTTCCGGATCAAAGCCTGCAATACGGACTTTTATACGCAGAGCGGCCAGATCTAGCAGTGCCCATTCCAGTTGGTTAGTGGAAAGAATGCCAATAGTATCTCCGGTTTTTATGCCCTGAGCCAATAATCCGTTGGCAACACGACCAGCCATCTCATAAAGCAATGTCAGAGGAACAGTCTTATGTTCGCCCAGTGTTGCAATGATAAGATTACCACCTGCTTGTGGTGCTTGGTTGACAATATCATTAATAATGGATTCTTTCATACGTTAACCTCTTGATCGGCGATTTGTGCGGCCATCTTCCGAACCGTATTAAATTGATAAATGGATTCCAACGGCATTGAGACACCAAAGGTTTTACGCACGGAAGTTATAATACGCATTGCAATCAAAGAATTACCTCCTAATGCAAAGAAATCTTGCTCAACATCGATAGATCCTTTTACTAAAATGTCCTGCCAAATGGTTTTTAAAGTACTTTCAATTTGGTTTTTCGTTTCATGTTCAATCAGTGTTGAAACCGCGTTCTCCTCAATCGGTAATTGGCTTAATGCGTTACGATCTATTTTGAGGTTTTGATTCAGCGGCAGTGTTGTATGCCATATTAGACGCGAAGGGATCATATAGTCGGGTAAACGGAGGCTAAGACGTTGACGCACTTCAGCAGGCATAAGGCGAGTTTCATTAGCGACTAAATGAGCGACAAGGATATCGCCTTTATAGCTTTTTGATGCGACAACAGCGACTTGTCTGATTTCTGGAAATTGTGCGATTAGATTTTCTACTTCACTGGTTTCAATGCGATGACCGTTGACTTTGATTTGTAAATCTATCCGTCCAAGGATATCGATATCGCCGTTAGGCAGATAACGACCAAGATCGCCAGTTCGGAATAAGCGTTCATGGGTTTGAGTATCAATCGGATAACGTTCTGTAGTGCGTGCTTCATCCCCCCAGTAGCCTAAGGTAATACCCATCCCTCCCGCATAGATTTCTCCAGGTACCCAATCCGGACATTCAATGCCCTGTTCATTACGGATTTCACATTGGTTATTAGCATTAGGATGCCCATAAGGAATTGACTCTCGGGTACAATCTTGTGGGGAAATTGGATGGCAGATATTCCAGATCGTGGTTTCTGTTGGTCCTCCTAATGACCATAAATCGACATGTGGTTGTTTTGCCATTAAGGCGGCTGGTAAATCTGGTGGAATGCGGTCACCGCTCATCATCACCAATCGTACAGTAGATGGCATTGCACCTGCATAGTCATACATCATTCGTACGATGGCCGGTACGGAATTCCATATGCTGACATTCATTTCACGGCATAAAATAGCCCAGTGTTGCACGTCGGTTGCTTTATCTGCATCGGGGATCACCAATGCTGCACCGGCAGACAATGCACCAAACACGTCCCAGACAGATAAATCAAAATTAAATGCGCTGATAGCAAAAAACCGATCTTGTGGCTGGATAATAAAGCGCTGCTGGCAATCCGCAATAACATTAGTCACATTACGGTGGGTTACCATCACTCCTTTAGGATTGCCTGTGGTACCAGATGTATAGAGCACATAAGCGAGATCATCAGCGGAAAAAGGCATTTCACGAGGTGGTAAAGTAAATTGTTGCTGATGTTGGTGTGTTCGTAAATCGAATTGGGGGAGTTTCGTAGTTATGTCTATATTAGTTAATACTACGTTTATGCGTCCGTCTCGTAACATGAAATTACGGCGTTCAGCTGGTAAGTCTGCATCGATTGGTAAATAGGCCCCTCCAGCGAGAATAATGGCTAGTATTCCCACTATATGCTCAGGTGAGCGTTTAGCGATAAGCCCGACTAGTTCATTACGTTTAACGCCTTGTACTTTCAACCATTGAACAACTTCAGCCACCCGATTTAACAGGTCTCCATAACTTATCTGCCGTTGCAGAGTGTAAATAGCTATATTATTTGGCTGATGTCGGCCATATTCGATAAAATCATCTCCTAGCATACGGTCATCACGGGTAGCTTGGGTACTATTTACTTGACGGCGTCGTTCACGTTGATCTTCAGGTAGCAGATCAAAAAATTGTTGTTGCCATGCTTCCGGTTGGCAGAGTAACTGCAAGAGAAGTTGTAACCCGGCAGTGAAAGCATCTAAGAAGTCGGGATGGAAATAGGTATCAATACCATCCAAGCGGATGATTAGAGCATTCTCTTGTTCAAATATGAAAGCATCTAACAGTATCTGAGGTGTCTGGCTAACGGTGAAAATTTCATGTCCAAACCCTTCCAGAGCATTGCCGTTGACACCTTCTAATGCTCCCAACGTACAGTTAAAGGTATAGGGCATTCTCGCGGCGGATAATCCCCGATGCCGAGCCAGTTCTTGTATGACTTCAATACCAGAAAAATAGCGGTGATCGATGTCGTTGTGGAGACGTGATTGCATTTGTATCGCTCGTTCAGCAAAGGAGCGTTGATGGTCCAGATGAACTTCGGCCAGCATAGGATCAGAGAACGGCCCTATGGTACGAAACGCCTGCGGATGAATTGGGCGGCGTTCAGATACGGTGACATTGAGTGTGAAATTTTCACCGGCTCCCCAAACATACAGAATTTCCGCGTAAGCAGTCATTAATGCGGCTGAGGGGGTTAGTTGATGATGAAGGATGAGGGATTGTAACTGTTGCCACTGTTCGGGTGTTAACTTCACCACACGTTGATGGAAACGAATTGGCTCTTTGGTCAGCTTATTGGTTAGTGGTAATTCTGGCGCTTTAGCTAAAGTGGGCACCCGTTGTAACCAATAATCACGAGAACGTGCATAAGCAGAATGTTGGCGTTCTTCCTTTCTTACTGCAATGTGTTCACTAAACGGCAAGTAAGTGACATGCTCTAAATCGTGACGATAATGTTGCTGCCAATGATAAAACAGTAGGAACATACTGATGCCGTCAACAATCATACCATCATGGTTGACGTAGAGTACCATGTTGTTATCGGATAAAATTGCTACTTCAACTTGTAATAGTGATTCTTGCGGAGACAGCATCAGATGTGATTTCTGCTCTCTCTGTCGCTCACGGAAACGTTGTTGTTCCTGAATGGATAAGCTTCGGAGATCGTGCTGGACAATCTGCGGCACTTCATCACTTTCATATTGCTCTGAATCAGTTACGATACGTAATCTTAGTGCAGAATGTTCTGCTATTACGCGCTGTAATGCTTGTTGGAGACGATCGAGGTCCCATATTCCCTCAATTTCGTGGTAGACTTGGTTAGCTATGCCTCCGCCATCAAAGAGAGGGGAACGCCCACGATAGTATGCCTGTTGTAGTGTTGTTAACGGAAAACAGGATACCCGATGGTTTAAATAGTCGATAAGCGCCGTTTTTCTTTCGCGGATCGTTGCTACAAGCTGAGGGGAGATCGCTTGAGTGGCGCCTTCCAGCTTTAGATTACCTTCAACCACACTGATTTTTAGTCCAGCGGCTTCAATATTTTTCAACAGTTCTGCTTCCGTCATACTATTGTTCCTCCTGATATCTGGGTATGAAGCATCTGCTGTTGGGCGATCTGTTTAGCAATAGTATCTAAGGATTGATGCAATAATGTCTCTATTGAAACATCAACCTGTTGCTCATACAGTAGCTGATATTGTAACGTGACGGCTGCTAATGAAGAGATGCCTAGGTTGATAAGTATTCTGTCCGGTTGAATGTTAGCGTTCGGTATTAGTGTGTTTAGTTTTTCTACTAACCATTTCCACTGCGACGTTTCTGTTTGAGTATCGGGTGCGACAAAGAAAAGTGTTTCACTTAACTTAATAATATGTCCCGGTGTGATCAGTTCGGCCTGTTGCGGCCAAGAGGTTACCATCTCATTACCCAATGCTATTGCGAGCCGTTTAGCAAAACGTGGCATCAACGGTATAGCTATGACAGATAGTAATTGTGCGGAAGCCAGTTCTAACGCAATTGTTGTTCGGTATTCATCTTTCCAGATTTCAAGTCCCATTAGACGTTGCTGGCTATGGGAGAAATTTACAGTATCTTGTACTAAGATTTTTAATTGTTTGGCGGCTCGGCGCAGTGAGAAACCGTCGGTGTTCAGTGCGTCTGTCATGGTGCGTAAGTGATCGTTAAGTTGAGCCCAGAATGCCACATGTTCTTTTGTCCAGATACCGGTATCAGGTGCTTTTCCCATAAACAGGCGAGTTACTCGTAGCCCGAGATCGTGCAGCCACTTCTGCCAAACCCCAATCAGCGTCTGACATAGTTCCGCCTTATAAGCATCAAGCTGGAAGTTTGTTTGTTCTTGTTCTGGTCGGGTTAGGCAGAGATAATAACGAATCGCATCCACGCTTTCTGGAGTGAGGATCTCTTTTCCCCAAATTGCGTGACGGCGGCTGGTAGAGAATTTCTTGCCTTCAAGCAAATAGAATTCGTTATAGTGATAATCAATATCCGGCTGCCAGTCTGGATAGGCCAGACGGTAGAGGACAGGGTAGAGAATACTGTGATAAAAGCTATTGTCATAACCGAAAAAGTGGACAATTTTCCACGAATTATCAGGCTTATCCGCTTTCCACGGCTGGTTCAGTTTTTTACCTAGTGCTTCAATACCGTACAGAAAGCCATAGCTCATTTCTGGCCATACCCAAATGACCTGACCATCACCTTCTTTCTCTTTTGGTGTGATTCCCCAATCAGAAATATGAGATATAGGGAGATCGATTTGAGGTCGGGAGAAAACACGATGAGCTAGTTCTCGCATTCTGGCAGGAACACGTCCTATTTGATGATGCTCCACCACTGTTTTTTCGAATTCATGTAAAGGTAACGTAAAACGGTTAATGCTGTCCGTTTTTGGTGTAGTTTGGCTGATTTTAGAGACAGGGGAGGCCAGATCAACGACTAGATTCGGTTCACCACACTCTTCACAGATGTTTCCGCTAGTGCTGGAACCACATCCTGGGCAGTTGCCAAAAATATTTACCTCATACAGGAACTCTCCAGTTGTTGCGTCACGGAACGCGGGTGTTTCTCGGAATGCGACCTTACCAGATGTTTGTGTGCGTGTGAAAAACCGTTGAGCACCTTCAATATATCCCAAGGAATCATTAGTTACCGTATACTGCTCGACTTCAATATCCATCATATTCAACGTTTGCAATATCTCTTTTGAGTAGTATTCAGCTACTGCGCTAGGGGAGGTTTTTTCACGTTTGGCTAGCGCCATCACATAACTTTGATAATCGTCGGAACCTGTTATATGCCAAGCGGAATTACCAATCAAACGTTGGTAGCGCACATAGGCATCGGCACCCAAATAAGGGCCAGATAAATGGCCTAAATGCAAATCGCCATTAGGTGTCGGCGGTGTAGAAAATACAAACTGTGGACGTTTAGGATTTTGGCGTTCCAGTGATAAGGCCGATGCCTGTGCTCTTGCTGCATCGCGACGATATTGAAGGAAAAAGATCACATCTTCATCGCCAGTATTTTCCAGTACGTGTGACTCAAAAGGTTCAAATTGGGCAACTGTTCCTGCTTTGACGGGGTATGAGTGACCGTCAACAATTAATTTTCCTTGCCCGTTCAAGATAACAAACATTTCCGTTTCATCATGCTGATGACTGTTGGAACGGTTACCCGGTGTAACTTTTCCCCATCCTGCTGAGATACTTAATCCTTTAATACTAGCGATATCAATGCCGAACTGTTTCGACATTTCTGTGCTGTCATAGTAATGGATAATCATTATATTTCTCTCTTAGGAATTTATTTGCAAAAGCAATTTAATAACGTTGGCGGCGATAGCCGGCGCGAGCCGATAGCCGGCACCATTCGTGGCGCCAGCAAAAATCAGATTTTCATCCAAATAGGTAATAATGGGTTTACGCGACACACTGTAAGCATCACAGAATACGCGCCCATCATAGATTTTTTGGGCCAAAGACGGGGCGTATTTGCTTAGTACATCCCTTGCCTCACTTAAGTCTTTAGGTTGTAAGGCGTAAATATTTTGTGGTTCAACATCCCATTCTTGGCAGGTATAACTAAACAGCCAATGTCCTCGGTTGTGACATGGCAGTAAAAAGGCATCCTCATCATGAAAGATAGTCAACGGATCTTGTGGCTTGGGTATTTGCCTAATATGTGCCGCAACGATTTTCTTTACACGAATTCCCAATGCAGATACTTGATCGTGCCAGGCTGGCTCTGCTATCCAAGAGCCTGGTGATAAAATGACCTTTTCTACTTCCAGTTGTTCTCCAGTACTCAGGCCAAGTTGATATCCTTTGGTGAGTTTTTGCAGAGTATTAACGCTGGTTCCTTCGTAAATTTTAATCAGTGGACGTAACTTACGTATTAAAAGATTAACCACGTTAAATACATCTGCATAATGACAGCCTTTGCCTTGGAAAATATTCATTTCAGGTAGTAAAGAAATATCAATATCTTTATTAGAGGATGATTGAATCGACATAAATTCTGTTAAGGGTAAATAAGAATCTAGTGTGCCTTTTTTATTATTTCTCTCTGTAATTAATTCTGTAATGAGAGGATATATTGGTGCGCCTTCTGTTATCATTTTCTGATAATATTCATGGCTATATAAAGACATTTTTCTGACGTACTCACTATTTCCTCTTGGAAAATGCACACCAGCAGAATAAAAAGAACTGCCAAATCCTAAAAGTCTTTTTTCGAGAATCGCGATCGATAATTCAGGGTTAAATTTCTTTATCTCTTTGGCTATTATGGTTCCAATAATTCCTCCACCGATAATAGCAATATTAATCTTATTCATGATATTTTCTTGGGTTAGTGTTTGGATATTATTTTTAATAAATTATGTTATTTTTTCATTGTTGTTTCATTTGATTATGGAGATGTATTATTTTTCTCTATAAACTCATGTCTTGGAGACCACGCAATAAAAGAAGGTAATTGCTGTTTAGGATATTTTCCGCATAGACGGCCCACTATGCGTTGTGCCCGCCAAGCATTTAAGCTTAAATTTAAATCCGGTAATCCTCGTTGGCCGTGTACTGAATTTTGAACAAAGATGTGATGATCAGCTGGACCATCCCATACAACAGCAAAGTCATCATTCACAACGAATTCATTATTTTCATGCAAAATACGGTCATTTAATGGGCCAAGAAAATGTTTTTCAGTTGGACGATAACCTGTAGCCCAAATGATTTCATTCACTTCCATTTGTTCAGTTTGTGCGGTATCAGTATGGTCATATATCAACATCCAGTTTCTATCTGGTATAGATTTAACTTGTGTAACAGAACAGTTGGGTAGTAAATCAAATGTAATGCTATTAGGTATAACAAACTGGAAGTAATACAGTTTTTGGTAGATATTTCGCAGGGTAGGCCCTGAGATACCGTCCGATGTCAATATGTTAGCGGTATTCGTACTTTGACGTAAACTTAAAGGTAATTTACTAAAATAATCCGAGTAGCATGGCATGTAGAAATCGTTAGTGAAAGTGGAGTCATCAATCGGAAAGAAATTACGGCGTCGTGAAATCCAGCTAATATGTGCTGGGCGTTCATTTGCTGGCTTGGATAAAAGATCTAAAAAAGCTTCTGCTCCAGATTGACCGCCACCGACAACTGCAACGTGTTTACCCATAACGTTTTTACTTTTTTGCATGTACTGGCTGATGTGATATTGTGTATCACCTAACCAGGGTACAGCAAATTCAGGCACCCACGGTTGTGTACCTACACCAATTGCTAGATGATCTGCTGTTACTACGCGTTTAGTGGTTTTAATTCTGAATACGCGATCAAAATCAATATAGAAAACCTTTTCTCCAAATATTATATTTTCGTTTTTTTCAGCGGCCCAAGCCATATAGTTACGAAATTCACGGCGTGGTATCTTATCAAATTGTGCATTAAGGAAATGGTAAATGCGCCCTTTTTCATGTAGATATGAAAGAAAAGTGAATATACTGGTTGGATCAATAAGCGTGATCAGATCTTTAAATATAGAAACCTGTAATGTAGCCCCTTCAATCATTTGATCGTCATGCCAAGAAAACTCTTCTTTCTGATCGACAAACAGATTAGTGATATTGGGTTTGTTATAGAGTAGTGATGCCAGACTTAAATTTGCTGGACCTACACCAATACCTAAAAGGTGGTAATGTGATTTTATTTCTTGTGGTGATTGGATCATTTTCTCTCCTTCATAACTTGTGGTATATGCTCACTTTGTAGTTTCATCAGTTTTGATGACAGTATGATTTGTTGCCGTTTTTTCTGCTGTTGTGTTTTCTTTGGCATAGTAGCCACAGATTGCAGCAGCAAAGAAGGAACCTAAAGCGACAATGGGCCATACACCTTCATCGAAGGCCAGATATAACCACCCACCAATAACGGGTCCTAAGGCGATCCCTAAACTAAACATAAAGTGAAAACTTCCTAAATAGTGGGCTTTCAGTTTGGATGGTCCTGCATTCGCAGGGAAAGCAAAGAAGGCTGGTCCAGAGATAATTTCACCTAAAGACCAAATGAGGGTTCCTACAATCAACGCCGCAGGCCCGATAGGCACTGCATAAAATGCTACACCTGCACCGATCAGAGTGAAACCAAAGGCCAGCATTTTGCGTTTCTCATAATTTTGCGTCACTTTGGTGATCAACAGTTCAAAACAGATCACAATCATGCCATTGAGAGAAACGGCTAAGGTGTACCAAAACAGGGCAATACCTTTATCTTCCACATACATCGGTAACGTAGTGATGTACTGAACAAATACCGCAGAATGACAAAAGGTTGCTAGTAAAAATAGTATGAAACGACGATCTGCTAAAATCTGACGGTATCCACCCTGTATTTGAGAGGTTTCTCCGGTATTTTCTGGGCTGTTGGTAGCTAGTTTTCCTGGTAGAGTTAGCGCTGCCAGCAACGCGTAAAGCCCCGCAATGATTGCTTCTCCCCAGAAAAGATAGGTAAAGCTTTCATGCCCCCATTGATACAGAGCATAGCCAACAAGCGGAGCTCCTGTTGCACCGAGATTAAGTCCTAGACGATAAATGGCGAAAATCATCGTTTGGCGTTCTGGTGGTGTCTGTTGTGAGAGCAGCGCTGATGATGCCGGACGGAATAACTGTGCGCATAAACTAGCTAATGCGACAACAATCAGAATCACAATGAAATTGGAGAGATAAAGCAAGGCTGCTGTGAGTATGCCAGTGGCTCCCATGCTGATCATGCTAGCAGTACGTGCGCCAAAATGTTCACTGATACTTCCTCCCATTAAAGCGCCAATAACAGCGCCTGCTCCGTAAACGGCGAGAGCAAAAATAGTTTGCTGGTGTGAGTACCCTAGAGAAATGAGAAATAGCACAATAAAGATTTGTAGGAAACCAGATAAACGGTTCACCATTACGCCCAGTAAAATCACTTTTGAAGAAAGCGGGCTTTGGGCGAAAGTCTCCCAAACACCAGGGGATGTTGAACGACTAGTCATGATAATCCTCAATTTCTAAAGTAATGCTGGCTTTGACTTGTGCTTCAAGCTGATCCAGTTCTTCAAGGGTGGCGGCGTCAATGAAAAATGCAACGGCGCGATCGTCGGAAGAACGTAATGGATAAAGACGTTCTCCTCGTTGCTTATGGACAAATACTGCACGTAATGTGGGGGCATCATCAGGGTTGCCGGAAGGTATATCTGGCCAGGTATCGCTATCACTGATCCATTTAATTGTAATGCCAGGCCAATTAAGACGGACATCCATCAGTAATCCAGGATGATGTTCCAGATAGACCTGACGTGCTACCCTGCGTGGGGACGGGTATTCTGCTTTTTCACCCAGCATGATGCGTAGAATCGCTGGTTCGAGAGGTTGACCGCAGGCTAACTGATATAACGGTAAGATGCCGTCTCCTGGGGTTCGGGCAGCTATCTCCATGAGATAGGGTTTTCCTTCGCTGCTCAGACGCCATTCTGAGTGCGCGATACCGTCAGCGAATACCAAATCTGCTAGTACGCGTTCTGCTGCTTCAATCAAAATTGTACTTGCGGGTTCTTTGCAGGGCACTGTGTGAGCCAATTCAACAAAGGTGTTACTGTGGGTATCCGTAGTTACTTTGTGCGTTACGGAAGAGAACAGGGGGATTCCATTTTGAATTAGAGATTCTACAGAATATTCCTGTCCGATAACCTTCTGTTCTAGTAGCAGTGTCTCATAGTCTGGATATTCCAATAGCGCTGCACGCGCCTGTTTCTCATTATCAACACTGATGACTCCAGATGATGAGTGGCGGGTTGCCGGTTTAATAATCATTGGATATGGCATCTCTTCTAACATTAATTGTGAGCACTTGCCTGGGGGAACAATTTGGGAGTACGGGCTGTACTGGTTCAGGTAAAAGCGCTGAAGATATTTGCTCCGACAGACACGCGTCGCCCTCAGGCCAGGAGAACGGATATCTAATGCATCAGTAAATAAACCTGTGGGTTCAACCAGTGTTTCTCCGACAGCAAAAGCGCCAACGATGTCGTAGCGCAGGCGCCATTCCTGTATTGCCGCGATTGCGCTTGGATTAAATGAGGCTTCTTTGCTGAGAGCGCCTTCAACGTAAGTGACTTCGGAGATCAAGGAGATCGGACTGTTACGATCGGAACGAGCTTTTTCTGCGTGATGACGGTAATGCTCAGGCGTCATTACTAAAATCGCTAGCCCACGTTCAGCTAATTGTATGAGATATAAAGAGTTACGGCAAATTACCCAAAATGCGCCAGTTAAAATGAAAGCCTGAGGTAAAGGAGTTGTTGTGTTCATTAAGTCCTCTAAAAGTGTTAAAAAATAAATTCTGGGATACGTGCATTTCCCGATGGCAAATAGCGCACCCGATATGGTTTATCTGCCCAATTCGGTTGATACTTCAATAAAGCGTCTACTACACCGCAAGTTATATCCTGAGCAATCTTGGCTCCTGGGCAGCGGTGTTTTCCATCGCTAAAGGTAAAGCTCTGTTCTTGCATACGTCCCAGAATGAATTCATGGGGATGTACAGTTGATGCGGGATCACGGTTTGCAGCCGCAAGTAGCAGTAATATTGTCTGCCCCTGATCTATTTGTTGGCCGTTGTGACTAAATGAGCTGGCAGCAAAACGGCGTGTATTTTGAATCGGTGCATCAAAGCGAGAAACTTCTTTGATAAAAGACGGTAATACATTAGCGGCAAAAGCATCCGAATAATGACGGTAAGCTAGAAGCGTGTTACCAATGAGACCCGCTGTTGCATCGTAAGTCTGAGAGAGAAAGCCGATAGCGTTGGAGATAAGTGCTGCGTGCTGTGTCCAACCGTTATCGCTAGAGGCTTGTAATAGCTCAGAGAATAAAGTTCCTTGTTTGGCCTGTTCTATTTCTTTTGCGAAGAAAGTCAGAAGTTGTCTGGCAGCCTGACTGGCACGCTGTTGCTGTTCAACCCCTGCAGTTGGTGGAATACACAAGACGAATTCGGCAATCAGCGACAGGATTTCCGGTACCATGTCGGGAACAAAACCGCATAAGATTGCGATAACGCTGGCAGGGACCAAAAACATTAATTTGTTAATATCCGTTTTTTGACGTAGCTGTATGTTAGTAATATCCGTGGCTAGCGCTCGTACATATTGTGAGTCAACGGATGAGAGTGCTTGAATTATGGTAGATTTAAGTTGTCGATGATATTCACCATCTTGCATGCGAACCAATTGTCCAAACACTTCACCTGCTGGTGTACCAATTAATCCAGTTGGGACCGGTTGCGCTACAGGACGTACCTGCATTTGGGGCGCATTAAGTATAACTCTGACTGAGGCTGCGTCAGAGGCGACCCAAAGATTCAGCTTATTGTCGAAATAAAAAGGGCGTTCTCGGGTCAGTTCAGCGTAATAAGGATACGGATAGGGATGTTGAATTGCGCTTAGTGGGTTCATTTGCATCTCTTTCATCATAGATCCTCCCGTTCCTGTAGGCGGTATGCGTCCAGCGCTGATGCAATATTCATCAGCAATGTTTCTGATGAGCCTTCATAAATACGTAGTGGGCGGATTTGGCGATAAAGACGTTCAAGCTGACTGTTAGCCACGACACCCGTTGCGCCTAGTATCTGCACAGCATCATCTACAATTTCACAGGCATTCTCTGTAGCAAAATATTTCGCTATTGCGGAATGTTTTGCGAAAGGGTGTCCCTGATCCAGCATCCAAGCTGCGCGTGCGGTTAGCAATGCAGAGGCGGAAAGTTTAATCTCCATTTTAGCCAACATGGCTTTGATTAATTGCAGATCCAGCAACCGGCCTTGATAAATTTTGCGGTCAGCCGCATGGCGTAATGCCACATCAGCGGCTCGTCGAGCAAAGCCAATGGCTGCACCAGCTACGGTCATACGAAACCGGTCTAGAATTTCGAGTGCTACAATAAAGCCTTGCCCAGGTATTCCCAATATAGCTTCTGATGATACTTGCACATTGTCAAAGTGTAGATGAGCCCATGAACGCGGCGCTATTGCTCCGATGGCGCTGCTACTTATACCGGGAAGACAGGTATTCACGATGAATGCACTTAATCCGAGAGCTCCTGGACCTTCGTCAGTACGCGCAATGACCACACAAAAATCAGAGATATCTCCCTGTGCTATCCAGGCTTTTTCTCCATTAAGAATGTATGATTCACCCTGCTGTTCAGCTTTTAGCGCTATAGCTGAAACGTCAGAGCCAGCCTGAAGTTCTGACAATGCAAAGGCAGCAATCCGTTCACCGCTGGCTAAACCAGGAAGATAGTGTTGGCGTTGTGCTTCGTTGCCAAAACGTTGAATGATACTTCCGCTAAGTGATTGAATGGAATATGCAAAATCAAGCAGATCGTCAAAATAGGCCAATGTTTGACGGCATAGGCAGAGTGAACGCGCATCTGCTGGATATTCTTTGGGTTGTCCAATTAAATGCTGTAGCCAACCTGCTTGTCCCAGAAGTTGTATCAGGCGTTTTCCCTGTTCTGCACTGTCGTATTGTGCAAGCTTTTGTAACGTTTTGTACTGTTGTTGACACCATGCTTCCAGAGCCTCGATCTGTGCAAGATGTACGGGCTGATAGAAAGGTAGGTTCAGCATTGCAGCATCATGACTAACGAAATGATTATGATTCACAAGGTTGGCCTTTTGCATGGTTATTGTCCTTAAAAAGTTAGATCAGTAGTTCACTGTAATTTTCACCAGCAGATTGATACTGTTTGACCAGATCCGTTTCTATAAAATAGGCGAATGAGGCATAACCAAGCCAAATACGCAACCAGCGTTGCTGAAGTTCTTCTTCGGTGAGTAATGTCCTTATCTCGTCGAGATAGGCAATAATCAGATCGACGGACTGTCTTGCGTGACCGGCTGAAAAATTATCAATGGTGAGGTGAGCTTCTTCATAAATTGTGTCAAAACCATAATGGCGCAATTTTTGGATTTCATGCATGCGCATTTCACCTAACCCTAACATTTCAATACCCAGGTTATAGCCCAACAGCTCTTCATAGAAGGTGTCTGGAAAGAGTGACATACCTAGTTGATGCAGAGAGAAAGCATAGATATCAGGAAGTTCATCTTGTTGGCGGAATTCGGGATCGCGAATATGAGGAAGATGGATATCCATGCTTTTGAGAGCACGCAAAATCAATGTGATGTGATTTTTTTCAACATCTCCCCGCCCCATTTCATCGGCGTAAATTGCTAGCATCATGCCATCTGAGCATCGATAGTAGCGGAGCGTTCCGCCTATTTTGTGGGTCCATGCGCCGTCAATCATGCTGCCTAATGCCGTCAGTTTTTGACCAAAAATAACATTTTCCCGGTCGGGAATTTCAGTCAGTCTTTGATAGGGATATAGCAGCTTATTCCAGTAAATTGCATCTGTACGTTCTTTAAGGGCTTCAGGCGAAAAAGGGAAATAACTGGCATCGGTATAACGCCCATTCTGACCCGCAGTAAACAGAATTTCTGCTTGTTGAAGCGTTTGCATTACTTGCAATTTAATACCGTCGAGGTGATTGGCAAAATGTTCAATGTTCACCATACGGTAGAACAATTCCCGTTCATCTAGCACTTTTGCTGTCTGCCAGACAACCTGTTCTTCTACAGACACATTTTGATAATGGTTTTTCCAGCGTTCGGCTTGTTTGTTGCCTGCTTCTGTTGCCTGTGTTAAATGGATGCTTGTATCAGCTTGACGGGACTGTGCTATCCAGCGTGCTATCGTGTCGGCTTCATATTGGTTAAAAATACCGAACATAGGACCACCAAATCGGATTGCTTTTAAGAAACTACAGTTTCCGTTTGCAGTTTGACGCAGATAAGGAGAATGTTTGAAAGTCTCTAAAAATACTTTCATATTGCTATCTTTTTCATTAAACCACTGTGTTAGCGAGCGCTGTTCCAGATTGATGCGTTGATGCTGTTTTCCTGCAAAGGGAATATGCCGTTTCACAATTTCCGCCATGCAATCGTCCAATGTCTGTTGCTGTAACTGATTTTGCAATTCCAGTAACATGTCACTGTGTTCAAGCTCTAGTTCAACGGCGGCGTTAATTGCACGCATTAAGCGTTTAATATCATCCTGTCCAGTAGAGGAGTGCTGACAAAATGTCAGATAGGTCTCAAGGAGTTGTTGAAGTTGGTGTGGTTTAATCGGAGTTGGGAGATTCAATAAAGCATCATCAAAGCCAAGCCAGTAATAAGCGTACTGGAACCCGATGACTTCTGGTAAATAACTGGCGGAGAGACGGGAAAGCGCCAACCAAAATGCGGCATGCCAGGCTGTAAGCTCTGTTGTTTGCAGAGTCGCTAAGATTCCTTGGGTATATACTTTCGGTACATTTATCCCTAGTTCCGACAAACGGCGATGACGTTGTTGCTGTTGGCTTTTATCTATTTCTCCATTGCCTTTCAGATGAAAATTATGACCACTAAGCATACATACAATCTGCGCAGGTTCAGTTGCTGGTTGGGATATGTAATCTAACCAACAGCCAGCAATCAGTGATAATAAAGCCCTCTGACGCAATAATCGATCCCAAATATCTGCTTTGGACTGTTTAAGATGACTAATACGTTGTATTAAGGCTTCTCTAGCCTGCGCCATATATTGCCCCAGCGTTTGAGGCGTTAAAATAATGTTATCCCAACTATTTAATTCCGTGGTTAATAACGTTTCAATCAGTTGTAGTGCCAACAATTGCTGATGTTCACTTTCTATATCTTTGGCAAATAACGTATAAAACTCTTTCGCAGAACTTGTCATTCTTATTAATGTGGTGAGTTCTGTTTTTTTTTGTGGAGAAAAATGGAATTTTCCTCGTGGTAAAGCGGTTGTCCTGTCAGTGTTATGGATGGTCATATTTAATTTCCTTTCTGTAATAGCAAGGATGCTCTAGCTCCGGGAATACTGGCAGCCAATTGAAAGAAACCACCGGCTCGTAATTCAGTATGTTGTTGGGCATCAACCAAATTAATCAGAGGATCCGCTGCAAAACAATGTCCGATGCGTGTGATATTGTCGGTATACAATTGTGTAGCATGGTAACCGGCTTGCATTTCTTTCAGATTGCATAGCGGGAGATAGATATTGGAGTGAAAGAGGCGCTCCACATCGGAAATAGTAAGATTGCTGTGACAGAACAAGCGCTGATTTACCGCCTTGGCCAGCTCAACGGAAAGTCCCTGTGCTATTTGTTGTAAATCCTGTTTTTCTGCGCTGGCAATGATATTAAAACCGGGATGTGGGTCGTCATTACTGACCACAAGACAGCTTGCTGCGCCATCAGAGAATAATGCAAAATTTTCCAAGCGTTCTGCTTCACAGGTGATGCGGTCTGTGGTTATCACCAGAATCTGTTTAGATTGACCGCTTAAAATGCGAGCCTGTGCGATACGTAATGCTTTTATCAGGTTGGTGCACCGTCCAAGTGTGATACCGATGATCTCAGCCTTTGTTAAACTTAATGGTTGTATTATTTCACGGAGAAATTGCGTATGTTCTTCGGGACCACCGTGAAAACGTGTACTACAGATCAAAAGCGTATCAATTTGCTCACCCTCACAACGAGCTTCAGCTAGCGTCTTCTGTGCTGTATGGAGTGCCATTTCTGCTATGGAGAGTGAGGTCTTATAGACATGTCCCCATCCCCAAAGTGATGGTTGTTCTATCATTGAAAACTTAGAAGCTCTTTCCTGCCATTGCTCTATCTTGTTATAAGGTAAAGGATATTCACCAAGAAAATAGTGTGGGGCAATAAGTCTAGCCTGTGGTGAAATATCATTTGGGGTTATCATTATGTACCCTTCATTAATAAGGTATCGACATCAAAATAGCCCACAGCACTTGTAAGAAACTCACAACTGCCATGTTGCTTAAGTTCCTGTAGTGCGCTAATGAGGCTGCCTAACGCTGCACGAGATAGCGCAGAACCTAAGCTAACCCGTGTAACACCCAAGGCAAATAATTCAGCGGCAGAGAGTCGATTACCTGCACCAAGCAAAACATTAACTGGGGAGTCAACAGCCAAGCAGACTGCTTTAATAGATTCCGCATCTGGCAAAGCAGGTGCATAAAGAACGTCTGCACCTGCTTTTGCATAAGCTTTGAGACGTGCAATAGTGTCTTTTAGATCATAGATACCATATAGATAGTTTTCTGCTCGTGCAGTTAACGTAAAGGGAAAATTCATTTGACGTATAGCCTCGACTGCTATTTCAACGCGCTCCACTGAAATGGCAAAGTCACGTATTGGGTTTTGCCGATCGCCGGAATAATCCTCAATGGATCCTCCTACGGCACCTGTATCTGCCGCTGCTCGCATGGTTTGCATGATTTCATCAGATGTTTTACCAAACCCATCTTCAAGATCTACGGATACAGGTAATGATGTGATATCAACAATAGACTGTGCATTGTCCAACGTTTCCTGAAGAGTAACCGCTGTAGAACGATCCGATTTTCCTAATGAAAAAGCTAACCCGGCACTGGTTGTACCTAAGGCTTTAAATCCAGTGTTTTCCATTATAATTGCAGTTCCACGATCCCAAGGATTAGGCATAATAAAAGGGCCATCATGGGTATGGAGTCGACTGAATATTTCACCTTTTTTATATTGGCTATGTTGCAAAGCAGGTGTTTTTTCATTATTTTTCATAAATATTACCGATAAACATTATTGTATATATGTATAGAGTATAATTTATATTGCTATAATAGATAAGAGTGATCAAATAATGACGGAACTATATCTCTCATTAATAGCATTTGGTGATAAAGCTAATGTGTTTTTTATAATATTGACAATCAAGTCGGGATATTTATCAAAATAAAAATGATTGCCTGTAACAGTATGATGACCTATATATTTTTCGGTGAAGGATTCCCATTCTCTCATCAATTGTGAAGAGATATGAGGATCTTCCGAACCGACAATGCTTAAAATAGGAGTTTTAATTGGCGCACGCTCCTGATAACAATATTTAGAAATGAGTTGAAAATCTCTCTTCAAACGTAAAGCTATCAGTTCAGAGGTCTCAGGAAAATCCAATAGGCTATCTGGTAGTCCACCAAAAAATAGCGCTTTTTTAATGAATTCTTCATCTTTTAAAAGCGACATTTCAACAACTCTTTTTGAGGGAACATCTTTTGGGGCAGCGCAAGCTGAAACTATTAATCCACTAGCATGTGACGACACTCGATTTGCTACTTCAAAAGCAATGATTCCGCCCATGCTATGTCCGAACAAATAATATTGTTCGGGGCTATTATCATCAATTGCTGAGGCAATTTGTGTAACTAATAAGTCGATATTTTTTATATATTCTTCTTTATAACGACGCCCTGTTCCAGGTATACAAATTGCTCTCATCTGTATTACATCAGATAACTTAGATTGCCAACGTAAATAATCTTCAGCATTCCCCCCAGCATGGGCAAAACAATATAGGACAGGTGATTTTACTTGTGTCTCTTCAGTAGTATAAAACCACGGAGTAGGTTTACTTTTTTTTCGTTGTTGGAACAAGAAATCCATCATCACTGCCTTATTGAGATAGTTGTTAACAGATTTATCATTAATATAAAATTAGCACACAAAAAAAACAAAGCAATATAGAAAAATAACATAAATAATAAAAACGCTCTAAATTGTGACATGTTTCAAATAATTTGGACAATAATGGATTATCTGAATAAATTATTAATAATATTGATACACTTTCTTCTTTCATTCTTTTGTTGCCTTAATTTAATGAAATCATTAATTTTTTCCATTAATCGAGACATAGTTAATCTCCTCGAAAAAACAGAGTGTATAAGTAGAATTTTCTCGTAATTTAAACTTAAGGGGATCACATGAAAAAATCGTGTTATCACCGATAGCTTAATCAGGGAAAAAACAAGAATATTTTTTGCCGATAACCTCTATACACAGGCAGGTAGAATTACTTACATTGGTAAAAACAATAAGAACTAGCGGATTCGACTGATAAGTGCAATTTATTGATCGATCTGTTTGAGGCTCTCAAGAGCCAGGATATTTTGTCAAATAGCTTGGTCTTGGTAATCGGAGAAATGGATTCCCTGGAATGTAGTATCAATATAGTCATGAAATTGCAGGCGTCATTCAATCCAATGGGTGATTCGTTTTGATTTGGTGATTTATCAGATCACAGAAATTAGACTAAGTACTAAGAGAGGAGGAGTATAAATAACTTTTCAAAATAATAGAAAACCCTTCATGCCGCTCGTTTTTCCGTCAATCGTTGGATTGAGTGCTTTACATTATATGGGCTGGAAGGGCTCAAAAGTTTACCGGCTGGCCGACCTGCTGTCTGGGATCTCACCCCGCTCTATGACCTATTGCTTTTCTTATTACAGCAATCCCCCCAAAAGTTAGGTTATCTCCGCTCTCGCTGGAGCCTTGAGCTCATGACTCATACCCTCAATGAATGACTCAACCTCTCTCTGACACAAAATGTCCTCTATCGTTACTTTGCTCTGGTGGGGATTGTCTGGCGCAGAGCGGCGCCAACGGTAAAACAACCTGATCCTGAATATGATGAGAAAATGGCAAAGATCACGGAAGCTAAAGCGAATAGCTCAGAAAAACATCCCGTTTTCTATGAAGATGAGGTGGATATTGATTTCAACCTGAAAATCGGCACGGACTGGTGTTTCAAAGGGCAACAAAAACGGGTTATCACCCCGGGAAAAAATGAAAAACATTACCTTGCGGGCTGCCTCAATGCCCAAACAGAACAAGTCACCTATGTTAAAGGATTAAAAAAGAACTCAGATTTATTTATCAAAATATTAGATGAACTGAACCATCAATATCCTCATGCGGAAACCCTCACATTAATCTTAGATAACTACTGTATTCATAGAAGTCAGAAGGTAAAGTATTGGCTGGTCCAACATCCCAAATTTACCTTGTTATTTTTACCGGTCTATTCACCGTGGCTAAATAAAATAGAACGATTATGGCAATCGCTCCATGAGACAATAACGCGAAATCATTGTTGTCAATTTATGTGGCAGTGACTTAATTATGTTGATGCCTTTTTAAAATTGTTTTCATCACAGCAAAAACCAGGAAGGCAAAAAATGGGTGTAGCACTATTATGAAATCTTATTTATACCGATAGAGCATTCACCAGCTAATGCTAAACATTTACTTAAATCATTAGAGCAGGTGAGTAATAGTAATTTACAGGAAAGGCAGTGAGATGAATAAAGCTCTTCGCTGAAGAGTCTTGGCAAGATTATCTTTATTGGCAACAAAATGATAAGAGGCTTGTTCAGCGGATTAACGAGTTTCTTAAAGATATAGAAAGAACGCCATTTTGCGGTATTGGTAAACCTAAATCATTGAAACATGATCTCACAGGCTATTGGTCACGTCGTATTACTGACGAGCATAGGTTGATCCATAAAGTGGAAGATGAGCGGATGGTCATTCTTTCTTGTCGGTATCATTATTAGTGGGGGAGTACCTATTTCTTGTCTGAATTTTTAGGAGTAAATAAGATTAGGATAATCCGGCAACTCAATTGATTTCAGATACTACCGCTTAATTAAATGCATGGTTTATGGTCATTATGAGTAGGGAAAATAAAGAGAGTGCGCCGCGGATGGCGCAATATAATTCGTTCACCCACTTGTTTCAGGTAATCATGGAGGGAAAGAGTTCCCTCCAGTACAGTCAGGTGCTGAGCTGTGACAAACTGACGCCCGGTATGAGTGGAAGGCATCAGTTGTCGTAAGAATGTAGTCATAGAAGCTCTGCGTTTGAAATATTAATCCAGATCTTAGCTGATTAGGGTGAAGAGGATGTCAAAGCAGAGTTCTGTTTCATCACGAAGAGTACAGGTAAGCTCAGTATGAAAAATAGAGCTTACAGTAATCCAATAATCGTTTATGGCTTAATAACTTGATCTTCAATTTTAAACTTGAATAATGCATCTTCAGTTAAAGTTCTTGGTAGTAGCATTTTAACAATAGGCAAAAATTTACCTGTTGCGTCTTTATAATCACGCTGATCTTTTTGCGCGTCAGCTAAGCCTGAATTTTCTGAATAAAAAAGGGCTTCAATAGGTAATTTACTAGGATCATTTTCTTCCCAGGTTGAAATTCTGATTTCATTCTGTTTTGGTGGAATATTAGGAGTACGTGGAAGTTTTTTGATACTTTCTAACATTTGATAGAAAGCTATAGCTGGATTATCTACATCTTTAGTAACATTAAATCCACATTGAAAAAGATCTTGAGAGTTTACTTTCCTATAATTTTTTATCCAATCATCGGAATTCATCACATTTTGTTCTTGGCAAGATTTACCTTTATCTTTCGCCTTAGTAATATTTTCACCACAACCTTTATTCGCTCTCTCATTTGTATAGCCATCAATAGGAAATGCACACAATACAGAAAAATCGACGCTATCTTTAGGTGCTATATGTTCAGGGAAAACAATAAATCCATTTTTATAACCATAAGCTAAGCGTTTAAACTTAGCGTCTTTCCTTAAATATGAAAAAGAAACACCACCACTTTTTATAGATGATGAGCTAGGTTGCCAAAATTTATGATTATTTGAACGTATAGTGCCACGCAATATAACTCCAGAGCAAAGAAAAGCAGGTGATTGAGCATCGCCACAATCTTTAACGGTATTATTATATTGTTGGGTTAATCTATTAGCAATATTATTTTGGACCTCGGTTTCATTTTCCGCTTGAGTGAAAGCAAGAGTATTTGCTGAAAAAAAGACAATACTAAGGAGCAAACCTACAATAGGCTTTTTCATAAAATCCTCACTTAATTTAAAGTGTGTTAATTGAAATTAAATTGTTCCTCATTCACTTCCTAGTAAAGTTTTTCACTGTTTTGCTTATATCACAACTATCAGATTTGATAGTTGTTCTAGTCAATTATTGGACTAATCTTAGTATTAACGGTTTGAAAAATATAACAATACCCAGGTTAAATTATGATTGACTTATATGAGTTTTATTCAGATTGTGTTATTGAGGAGTTTAATGATCTTCATTTTGTTATTAAAACCATTCAATCTATTACTGATATAGAATGGTACTCTCTCTTTTTCTCTTCAACTAAAAATAATATTAAAGAAGCAAATTTCATTACCAATAATGATCAATTAGCCTTAAAATATAAAAAAGAAAAATATATCAATAACAATCCCATTTTTGAATATTGCATAAAAAACACTATCCCTTTCATATGGGATTGCAATAAACTAGAAAAAAAATCACTTTTTTTACATGAAATTAAAGATTACGGCATAAATCATGGCATATCTTTTCCTATGCATGGTATTAACCATGAGTTTGGAATTTTAACTTTATCTTTTTATTGCAAAGAAGATGATTATATAGGGACAATAAATAAAAATTTCAATCAACTAATGGCATTAAGAGATATAATAC
>NZ_JAZGJN010000274.1:0-60866 GCF_038085095.1 Photorhabdus sp. P32
CCATCAGACAAAACTTTATTATATCCTGACATTTTAAAAAGACAATTTTAAATTAACTATATTATTGCAATTAAAAATCAAATTAATTCTTTACATTAAAAAAATAAAAACCTATAAAACCTTATTTTTAATTCTAAAAAATCACATACACTCCAATTAAAAATTAATTATAAAAATATTATTTGACATTTATCACATATAGGGCAAAAAATAACAAACGGTTGTAAATCATCAACTTGTAATTATTATTCATTATGAGTAAAATCAATAATTCCGGATACAACGTATATATACAACTATTAAATTGGTTAATTGAAATCCAATCAATTAAGCCATCAAATATTATATTATCTAGCTCATGAATATATTCCACACCCAATTATATTTACCAATCCACTTTCACATCAATAATAAATTTAAGCATTTAACCACTCAGAATAAACATTAACCCTACAGATAAGATCGCTTGTAATATATGCTGCTAAATAACTGCAATGATAAAAAAATAATAGAACGAAGATTATATATAAACTCTGGTCAATCCATTGGAATTTATAATGATAGTGAGTTTGACATCCCTACCTTGTCATTGCACTCTAATATAATTATAAAAACAAAATGGACTAACGACAATTTGAGTGAGCATTATTAGGCAAACCCATTCAGAGATTACAATCTATATAATTCGATAAATACCCAGTCTAGCGAAATTAAAAAATCTCAAGATCAGATAATTTTTTTATTTACTGTAAAATTTTTGTCACCAATTTTAATAGTGACGCACCAGCATATTCAGAGATCATGAAACTTCATAAGTTAGGTGGCATGCGCAGCCATTTTTGTAATGTTTTTCTACTAGCTCGCAACCATCATACGGAAGCATGACCATATTTCACTATTCTTATTGATTTTATTGGAAAAAGTAGACTTTATAATACGTGAGTAGAATGAGAAGTGGCGGAGGAGGAGAGATTCGAACTCTCGGATGGTTTCCCATCGGCGGTTTTCAAGACCGCTGCCTTAAGCCGCTCGGCCACCCCTCCGCAATGGCGTGCACTATAAACAGCACCGAGACAGATGTAAAGCCTCTTCCTGCTCGACTGCCGTAAATTTACTCTTTTTCACTATCATTGGCTTATTTTATCCGCACATGTGCATACTATCCTTGGGTACAGAAGTGATTTTTGCTAAATTACAGCTACTTTTCTTTGATGGTTATTAATAATTATGTTGGTATTCGAAGGCCAAGAAATCGAAACCGATGCGCAAGGTTATCTGAAAAACAGTAGTGACTGGCAGGAAACAATAGCTTTACTCCTCGCCGAACAGGAAGAAATCACATTGACTGAACAGCATTGGGAAGTCATTCATTTTATCCGGGAGTTTTATAAGGAATTTAATACATCCCCAGCTATCCGTATGTTAGTAAAAGCAATCGCACAAAAGTATGGCGAAGAAAAAGGTAACAGCCGCTATCTTTACCGTCTGTTTCCCAAAGGACCAGCAAAACAGGCAACTAAGATAGCCGGACTGCCGAAACCAGTAAAATGTATCTAATCAATAATCTAGCTCAGTGGCGGACACTAAAATCTGCAATATCCTCCACTGCGCAGGATTGAGATGACAAATTATCTATCCGTGCTCCCGGCGGACCACCTTGCTCCAGCCAATGGGTTAATTTATTTAGTTGTTCACTATCACCATAAGCTACGATTTTTACACTACCATCATGTAAATTACAGACATAACCTGTCAGATTATTAAGTTTTGCCCAACGAAAAGTTTGATAACGAAACCCGACTCCCTGAACCCGGCCATAAACATAAATTGTTACTCCACATTTAATCATAATTACCCCCTATCAACCCAATCACGTTGCGGTATCGCTCACATATATAGTTAAGCATGCGACTGTCGGTTGTGTTTTATATTTACTACAGCTAACCTGAAATAGATGAAGTCGCACTCGCAATTTTAAAGCAAAAAAAGACTTCAACCACCGGGTATGCTCTTGTAATTCACCTTACTGCCCTTATATCAATGTCAATGCAAGATCTTCTTTGGAGGTGACTATGATTATCGCCAGCAAATTCGGTATCGGCCAACAAGTACGTCACAAACTTCTGGGTTATTTAGGAGTCATCGTAGACATTGATGTGGAATATTCTCTGGAACAACCCCAAGAGGATGACATTGCATCCAATGCTACCTTGCGTTCCGCTCCTTGGTATCACGTTGTGATGGAAGATGACAACGGTCAACCCGTACATACTTATTTAGCAGAAGCACAATTAGCCTATGAAACATCTGATGAACATCCAGAGCAACCTTCTCTAGATGAGCTAGCAGAGTCCATCCGCAATCAGCTATTAGCCCCAAGACTACGCAATTAATACTCCCCTTATACCCCTTAAGCAATCTAAGGCAGTTATCGTATTTTTAAGCTGCCTAAGCTGCCTGTACGGCAGTGCACCTATGCTCGGATTCAGCGCCGATGTATTTATGTTTCTAAGCTGCCTGTACGGCAGTGCACCTACATCTCGTGAACTTGACGCTTATTTAAACTTTCTAAGCTGCCTGTACGGCAGTGCACTCAGAAGGTCCTAAATCAGGTTTGAATTCAATTTTCTAAGCTGCCTGTACGGCAGTGCACCTGATAATGTTGATTACTATTACTTGCGATCTTTTCTAAGCTGCCTGTACGGCAGTGCACGACGAGAGCAGCGATTACAGTTTCGGGCAAGGTTTCTAAGCTGCCTGTACGGCAGTGCACGTTGGGAATAGCAACAGCAGATGAGGATATTGTTTCTAAGCTGCCTGTACGGCAGTGCACTTCCACCCCCGACTTTGGGGAAATTAGCTCCCTTTCTAAGCTGCCTGTACGGCAGTGCACCTATCGACCAGACGGCTTGTTTTTTACCAAAATTTCTAAGCTGCCTGTACGGCAGTGCACGTCCAAATGTATCATTGCAGTAATCTCGAAACTTTCTAAGCTGCCTGTACGGCAGTGCACACGCTAACGCCAGTTCTACGCCGCAATTATACTTTCTAAGCTGCCTGTACGGCAGTGCACACGTGATAATGTCAGGCAGCCGCTCACTGACTTTTCTAAGCTGCCTGTACGGCAGTGCACTCAGCGAAAGCAGCGATCCACTGGCGCTTTGCTTTCTAAGCTGCCTGTACGGCAGTGCACAGAGTTGTGAAATCAATAATTTAAGAACTGGATTTCTAAGCTGCCTGTACGGCAGTGCACGCTGAATCTTGGGCAGTCATCCCCATGTTATTTTTCTAAGCTGCCTGTACGGCAGTGCACGCTGAATCTTGGGCAGTCATCCCCATGTTATTTTTCTAAGCTGCCTGTACGGCAGTGCACTGTTACATATTAACTTTAAGTTGCTGACTGTTAAAGAATATAGTGATAAAAAATGAAAAAACCCTTTTTTGAAGAGATATTTTATTTCTCTTTTAAATCAATCGGTTAATTTTTGATGATAAAAAAGGGTCAAAACTGGAGTACAGAAAAAACGCCTTATCTTCATAGCAACAAAAATGTAGATTCTGGCAAACTTAGCTGTCATTAAAATAACTAAACTTACCTAATGTATTGTAATAACTGTAAAAATAGATTTTATAAGATGTTTAGAGAAGTAAGTTCCGCTGAATATCCAGTCCCTTAAGTCTGTATTGGATATTTTCCAAGTCCCCCCCATCCACCGATGAGGAACTAAGCAATCCAAACTGAAAAATATTATTTCTCAAGTCCCAATCTTGAAATTTCAATTTTTGGACAGCGATCCATAACAACATCCAAGCCTGCTTCCTCTGCCAACACTTTTGCTTGCTCATTAATAACACCAAGTTGCAACCAAAGCACTTTTGCTTTGATATCTATAGCTTCTTGCGCAATGTCATATGCAGCTTCAGCATTACGGAACACATCAACCATATCAACAGGTTGTGGAATATCTGTCAGTTGTGCATACACTCGTTGCCCAAGCAGTGTTTGTCCGGCAAGCTTCGGGCTGACTGGAATCACCTGATAGCCCTGCTCCAGTAAATAAGCCATAACTCTATAACTTGGGCGAGCAGTTTTTTCACTCGCACCTACCAACGCGATAGTTTTCACTCGTCTCAGTATGTTCGCAATTTGCTGGTCACTCATTTATTACTCCTTAAAATCCGATATTTTTACTTTGCTTATTTATATCAATGTATATGATAAACATTGTTATCAATTGAACTCACTACGTTCGAAAACACGACAACGATTATCAAAGGTATCCTTATGGAATTAACAACCCGCACAATGGCAGCTTCTAAAAATATAGCGCTTATTGCACATGACCATTGTAAAATTTCGCTACTAACCTGGTCCAAAAAACATAAAAATTTACTCAAAAAACATCATTTATACGCCACCGGCACAACCGGTAATCTGATTCAGAATGAAACCGGATTACCCGTTACCAATATGCTGAGTGGCCCAATGGGTGGAGATCAACAAATTGGTTCTCTAATCTCAAAAGGGAAAATTGATGTATTGATATTTTTCTGGGACCCACTTAATGCCGTGCCTCATGATCCTGATGTAAAAGCACTGTTACGCCTCGCTACTGTATGGAATATCCCAGTTGCAACCAATCTGGCGTCTGCGGATTTTATTGTTAGTTCTCCTCTGTTTTCTGAATCAGTAAATATTCAAGTGCCTGATTATCAAAACTATTTGAATGAACGTCTGAAATAAGTCTTTACAACATATACCTACAACTACACGCTTGCTCCAAGCCAGATACTTAGGAAAAAGCAAGAGTGGGATTTCCAGCAAAGATATCCCATGATAGCCCTGAATATTTTAGCCAAAGCAAAACCTCAAGGTTTACGTTGAACAGGCACATTTAACCGCTCTAATTGACGCACAAACACCGATGGATTCTTCTTATCCTGCATCAACCACACCTGTTTCTTCGCCCGTGTTAATGCAACATACAAAAGGCGACGCTCCTCCGCATCCGGAAAATCTTCCGGCGGCGGCAATAAAACCCGCTCTATCACAGATTCCCTTGCTGATGCAGGAAAACCATCTTGTCCCTGATGCAAACCAAGAATAATCACATAATCCGCTTGTCGTCCTTTGGAAGCATGAACAGTCATAAACTCTATTTTCAGTTTAGGCCAACGAGTTGCTGCTTTTTTCAGTAATTCAGGTTTTAAATAGTGATAACGTGCTAGTAATAAAATCGTTTCCTGCTCGGTGACATAGCCACTCATTTTATTCAATAAAGATTCAAGCTGATCTTCTGGTAAGATAACAATTGATTTTTTATTACCCTTAATCAAACTATTTAGCGGCTTCCTTAATTGATTTGGGTTTTGCTGCACAAACGTGTTAGCAATCTCACCAATCCTATTATTAAACCGATAAGAGATATCCAATACACATTCAGCATCTTTACCAAAATAATCAGCAAATACGGTATTCAACGTCGGTTCCGCACCACTGAAACGATATATTGCTTGCCAGTCATCCCCTACGGCAAACAGGCAACCTTGGCTATTTTGCGCTCGCAATGCAGTGAGCAATTTGGCCCCTAATGGTGAAATATCCTGAAACTCATCAACCAAAATATGCTTCCACGGGCTGATAAACCGCCCTTTATCCAGAATATTCACTGCCTGATGGATTAACCCTGAGTAATCAACAGCACCTTCTGTTTTTAATGCAGATTTCCACGCCTTTAATAAAGGTCCCATCAGGCGAATACATTTTTGAAACCGATCCAGATACTCTTCCTGAGCTTGCTCTATCATCGCCTTCTGACTACCACCATGTATACGCATCAAACCCAACCAACGCTCAAGCCGGTCTGACAAACGGTTAGCAAGCTGTTCATCGTGCCAAAATTCACCTTCCGGCACTTCCCATTTCAACTCTTCCGTCAGACATTCCCGCCAACCTTTGGCATGTGCTTTCTTCTCACTGCATTGTTGTTGCCAATGTTTAATCAAAAAATCTCTTCTTTTTTGCTCGTCAATTTCCAATTCGCTGATTTTTGGTACTTTATTATTTCCTTGCTGAATGATACGCAACGCCAGAGCATGAAACGTTTCTACTTTAATATCATTCACACCAAGACGAAGACGAATCCGCTCATTTATCTCATTGGCAGCCTGATTATTAAAGGCTAACAGTAATATCTGTTCGGGAATCACCTGCTGGCAAAGCAATAGCCAACCCGCCCTCGCGACTAACACCGATGTTTTTCCACTCCCCGCGCCAGCAAGAACCAGAACTGAATTTTCATCGTTAACAACAGCCAAACTCTGAGAAAGATTTAACGGAGATGTTTCAACCCGCTGAAAAAAGTCACGATGTTGCTCCAACATGCGTTCTGTCCATTGCAAATTCATCTTTTCAACAAGCTTTTCGCCATTCTCAAGCCAGCGCAAACACGTTTGATAACCATCCCGGCAATGATCAAATTGTTCCAGACGCTGTAACGGCAATGGTAAAGCCTGAAACGCTGCCTGAATCCGCTGTTGTAACTGGAACAAATCCGTTTTTTTAAACCAGCGATTCTGTTGGTCAATTCTGTTGATTTCACTAACCTGAGTTGCCAGTACATTAGCACTAATATCACTCATTTCTTGGCTCCATTTCTGCCATTCACCAAGCAGATAATGGTAAAAACGCTGAGTTTGCCGCCATTCAGTGCCATGAAGACGAACCGCTTGTCTATCGGGCAGTTCAAACTCTAACTCACCCCAGACAATTCCTCGTTTACACTGGATATTAATTAACTGGTTAAATGGGATCAGGTATTGATGCTTTTCACCACTGACTTCAATACCCGCATTCAGCAAACGCACCCGATTATAAGGATGCTGAGCAAGACGTTGACCAATTTGTGTTGCTTTAAGTTCCATTATCGAGCGCCATACCTAAAAAATAGTTGAATTATGTCTTATAAGAGTTTTTTATCACTAATAAACCTTTTATCATAATAGTTATTTATACCCTATGGATTTCAAGATGCATCGCGACGGCAAGGGAGCGAATCCCCGGGAGCATAGATAACTATGTGACCGGGGTGAGTGAGTGCAGCCAACAAAGAAGCAACTTGAAAGATAACGGGTATATGACGGCTATTATTACCTCAGGGGTATTTTGTGCTAACTGTTTTCTCCGGTCTGCGCCGTTTTCTTTATAACAGTCATTTTCTCTATTATAACCGTATCCTAATAGCCTTGGCTGGAACAACACTAGTGCCTTGGTTTTTGGATAAAGAGCCTAAAATAACTATCTCATTGACCTTGGGCGTTGTTGCCGCAGCACTCGCTGATCTTGATGATCGTCTGACTGGTCGTTTACGTAATCTAGTGATTACACTGATTTCTTTCTTTATCGCTTCAGCCTCTATTGAATTACTGTTCCCTTATCCTTGGCTTTTTACCATCGGGCTGGCGTTATCCACTTGCAGTTTTATCTTACTGGGCGCCCTCGGTCAACGTTATGCCACTATTGCATTTGGGGCATTACTGATCGCAATTTATACCATGCTCGGTACCTCTATTTTCCCACTATGGTATCAACAACCACTATTATTGCTGACAGGTGCAATCTGGTATAACCTGCTAACCCTAACCGGCCATTTATTGTTCCCTATCCGTCCATTACAGGACAATCTGGCACGCTGTTACCAACAACTTGCCGTTTACCTTGATGCCAAAGCTAGCCTGTTTGATCCCGATATAATAGAAGAAGGATATCAGCAATCCGTCGTTAATGTGGCAATGGCAAACAGTGTTTTAGTTAACACACTAAATCAAGCCAAAGCCTCCCTACTGACCCGTCTGAAAGGTGATAGCGGCCAACGTGGAACCCACAACACTCTGCACTATTACTTTGTTGCGCAAGATATTCACGAACGTGCAAGTTCATCTCATGTGCAATATCAAAGCCTACTTCATACTTTTCGTTACAGCGATATTCTGTTCCGCTTTCAACGTCTCCTCTCTATGCAAGCCCGTGCATGTGAACAGATTGCTCAATCAATACGTTGGCACAAACTATACCAACACAATCCGCGTACTGAACGTGCATTTAACTATTTGGAAAGTTCCCTACAACAACTCAATAAGCAACAGAAACATAACCTCAAGATTACCGCCTTATATAATTTGCTGAAAAACCTGCGTGCGATTGATGCGCAATTAGCCAGCATGAGTTCTGGACGAGACAATCTTTCCAAAAACAAAAAAGATGAAATTCAACTATCTGACGAAACGTTGACTGGCTGGCGTGACATCTGTTTAAGGCTCAACCGTCACCTAACCCCACAATCAGCCCTGTTCCGCCATGCAATCCGGATGTCTGTTCTGCTATGTAGTGGCTACACCATGATCCAGTTGTTGGATTTACAACATGGATATTGGATTTTACTAACCAGCCTGTTTGTTTGCCAACCTAACTACAGCGCTACCCGCCGCCGTTTGACACTGAGAATAATAGGAACCGTTGCCGGCGTATTGATCGGCTTGCCAATCCTTTACTTTGTGCCATCTATTGAGGGGCAACTGGTGCTAATTGTTATTTCTGGTGTACTATTCTTCGTCTTCCGTAATACCCAGTATGCACATGCAACCCTGTTTATCACATTACTGGTATTATTATGCTTCAATTTGCTAGGTGAAGGCTTTGAAGTCGCGTTACCAAGAATTATTGATACATTAATTGGTTGTGGTAGCGCCTGGTTAGCCGTAAATTTCATTTGGCCAGACTGGAAATTTCGCCAGTTATCACAAGTGATAAACCGGACGATGAACGCCAATTGTCGCTACCTTGATGCCATTTCAGTTCAATATCATCAGGGAAAAAATAATGGGTTGAACTATCGAATTGCCCGTCGCGATGCCCATAATAGTGACGCAGAACTGGTATCCGTTATTTCAAACATGTCTGCCGAGCCGAAAAGTGACCAGACTTCTCAAGAAAAAGCATTCCGGCTACTGTGCCTAAATCACACCATGCTAAGTTACATCTCTGCGTTGGGAGCACATCGAGATAAATTGGATAATGAAGTTATCCTGGATATTCTTAATGATGCTATTTGTTATGTCGATACAGCATTAAGACCAGCATTAATAGATGATGATGGAATTAAGCAAATACCTGCCAACATAGCGAAAAGAATCGAGCAAGCTCCGGTAGAAAGAAATAGTAAAGAGCAACTGGTATTGCAACAAACCGGTTTATTAATAGAATTGCTACCTGAAATCGTTAATACCATTAAACAAATTAATCAATTATAACCAGATTGATATACTGGGGCAGTTGGCTGCCCCTTTTATTAGCTATTCACGATAAAGATCTAACAAGCCAGCTCCTTGTGCCAACGTAATAAATCATTACGGATCTGTACCGGTAAAACGGCTGAATGACATCCTTCAATTGCACCAGCCAAAGCAAGTAATAAACTAACATTAAATTTTCTTTTATATTGATGTAGTTTTAAATAACTGGCTTTAGCGCCTAACAACCGCAAATCTTCAACTTTACATATTCCAACTTTCCATAACTGACGTTCCAAAGACATTCCAAGATTAGGCAAATCCTTTAAACGCTCTGGCATTTTCTTTTTACCCGCCATTTCAATAAATGAGTAATGATAAGCCAAATGCGCATATTGAGATAACAACTCTTGATCTTGCCAAAGTGATTCAATAACTTGGTAATAACGCAAAGTTACAGGCACTCCCTTTTTCGAGTAAATATAGTTTTTCATTCCTCTGGCTTTAAATAGTACCTCAGCATGTCCATTTCCTCGTAAATATAATTCTCCATCAGCAATAATAGCGAACATAATCCCATCAGCTAACAGACTGTAACCGCCAAACTGTGGCTTCCTTGTCAATGTCCCAAACGAAGAAAAACCATTTTTGAGTTGAGTAAAACGCACCTCAGACAAAAACATACAGATCACTCCATGAGTTTTGTGCAAATAAATCTCTTATCCATAGATTTGCCCCAATTATTAGCAAAATAAATAACAGGAACAAGCAATTAAAAACATACGCAATCTAATTTTCTCTGCCAATGGTTAAATGAGTTTACAGCCATTTACAGTCAATATTTGCGAAGCTCTTTGAAAAAATAGACTTGATCTTAGCCTAACATGAAGATACTGTATATTAATACAGTTAATTGTAGCGAGGTTCATTATGGGCATTCAATCATCCTGGGTTTACCCTTCTAAACATCAGTCAGCCAAAAAGCAGTTATCACCTACACAAGATAATTCAGCCAGAAGAGAACGGGTAGTGAAAGAGGCTAAAGAAGGTATAGCGGAAGGTATATACCCTATGGATTTCAAGATGCATCGCGACGGCAAGGGAGCGAATCCCCGGGAGCATAGATAACGATGTGACCGGGGTGAGTGAGTGCAGCCAACTAAAGAGGCAACTTGAAAGATGACGGGTATAGTGAGTGAATTGATTTATAGTGATAACCAATATAGTGATAACCAATATAGCGATAACCAAGCTGTCATTAATCGTATATTGCTACCTTTGTTACGCCAATCAGGAAATGAAGCCCGCTGGTTGCTATGGGTTAGTCCACATAAGAAACTGAGCCGCCAATGGTTAATTAACTCCGGATTACCTTTAGATAAGATTGTCCAATTAAATCGCATCAGCTCCATTACAACGGTAGAAGCAATGGCAAGAGCATTGGCGAGTGGTAATTACAGCGTGGTACTTGGCTGGTTACCAAAGTTATCAGAAAGAGATACCGTAAAATTACGGGCTGCGGCACAAAAAGGCCATGCACTGGGCTTTATTATGCGCCCACAAGATGCAAATAAAGAAACCAACTGTGCTGAATCGCGAGCAGATTTACTAAAAATCCATTCCATTTACTATCATTGACTAAAACTAGGAATTATCGCAATATTTATAACACAAAATAACCAATTCAGACCGAAAATCACTAATCACAATTAAAATCAATTAATTAAGGTAAGATTAGTTGTAAAGAATAGTAAATTTTTTTAAAAAACCATACATTATCTTTTAAATTTTTTACTCTATTAATCAAGGGGCACTTGTAACTTTTTAACTTCGTTGTAGACTTTACACCATTAAAGGTTACTGCACTTATGTACCCTTGTATTGTCTGGTCCACCGGTTTTATGAAAGTGCAGTATTCCTAACTGAGTTTTTAATCAATATGGCTCAACAGCCTATCTTAGTAGATATTAAAAGATGCTAAATTAGTGCAGGTCATTCTTATGGGTGAATAGTGAACACGGAAGCGCGCAAAATTCAAAGCGTACACACAATAATGGTACCGGAGAATTTGAGCACAATTCAGTGCTCGCTTTTATTACAAAGAATGGCAAATGAAAGCCTAATGGGATAGGCAGTCAGTAAAAAGGCTCCCAAAGCCAATTGCCTATTGGGTGATGATAATAACGAGGCGTTAAAATGAAAAAGACAGCTATCGCGATAGCAGTGGCAGTGGCCGCTTTCACAACTGCAACGCAAGCAGCTCCAAAAGACAACACTTGGTATACCGGTGGTAAGTTGGGTTGGTCCCAATACCATGACGTAAACTTCTACGGCAACGGTTATACCAGTGCAATCGGTAATGGCCCTACTCACAAAAACCAATTGGGTGCGGGTGCTTTTTTAGGTTATCAAGCCAATCCATACCTAGGTTTTGAAATAGGTTATGACTGGTTAGGTCGCATGTCTTACAAAGGCAGCGTCAATAATGGTGCCTTCAAAGCCCACGGTTTCCAATTGGCAACCAAACTGAGCTATCCAATTATGGATGACTTGGATGTCTATACTCGCCTAGGTGGTATGGTTTGGCGGGCAGATTCCAAAGCAAATTACGGCGCAACCAATACTCATCTGAAAAATCATGACACCGGCGTTTCTCCACTGGCAGCCATCGGTGTTGAGTATGCGATAACTAAAGACTGGGCGACTCGTCTGGACTACCAGTGGGTTAACAATGTCGGTGATGCAAGTTCAGTAGGCGCACGTCCTGATAACGGTCTGTTAAGCGTAGGTGTTTCTTACCGTTTCGGCCAAGATGAAGCAGCAGCGCCAGTTGTTGCTCCAGCTCCGGTTGTTGCTCCAACTCCAGCGCCAGCACCCGTTGTTGAAAATAAACGTTTTACCCTGCGTTCTGACGTGTTGTTCGAATTTGCAAGTTCTGAGCTGAAAGCCGAAGGTAAGCGTACTTTGGATAAACTCTATACTGAGTTAGCAAACATCGACCCAAATCAGGGCAAAGTACTGGTTTTAGGCTACACTGACCGTATCGGTAAAGACGCTTACAATCAGGAACTATCTCAAAAACGCGCGCAAAGCGTAGTTGACCATCTGATATCTAAAGGTATCCCTGCCGGCAGCATCAACGCAGAAGGCCACGGTAAAGCAAATCCTGTCACCGGTTCTACCTGTGATAAGGTTCGCAAACCTAACCTAATCAACTGCCTGGCGCCAGATCGTCGCGTAGAGATCGAGATTCAGGGCATTAAAGAAGTTGTTACTCAAGCACAATCTGCTCAATAATAGCCTTTCTTGGTTATAATTAATCATCGAAAGCGCAGAAAGCCCCATTGTCAGATGGGGTTTTCTTTTACCAATAGTGGAATTTTATATACCCTATGGATTTCAAGATGCATCGCGACGGCAAGGGAGCGAATCCCCGGGAGCATAGATAACTATGTGACCGGGTGAGCGGATGCAGCCAACAAAGAGACAACTTGAAAGATGACGGGTATATCAAACTGATTAAGGCGCTTGTTGCGATACCAACCTATAAACAACTGAAATTACTCTTTCTTACCCAGAATAGCTTCCAAGTCATGTTTCAAGCTGGACATTTGATTAGCATATTTTTCTTTCCGTTCAGCATCTTCAATTAACTGGATGATAGTTTCGGACAGCGTATTACCCCGTCGTTGAGAAAGTGCAGATAAGCGGTGCCACACGGGAAAATCTAAATCGATGGATTTCTTACGAGTATGCTGATGTTCTGCATTAAAATGCCGTTTACGCCGAGCACGGATAGTTTGTTTCATCCGGTTGAATAAATCAGGATTCATATGCTGCTCAATCCATTTCAGTACCTTCACCGGTTCACTCTCAAGCTCAATGAGTTTATCAACTGCTGCATGAGCGGCACTGTTTTCAATATATTTAGTAATCGGCTCGCCTTCTTGATGTTTTTTCATCAGATAAGCCCACTTCCAGCCACATTCCAAATTTTCCAGTTGTTGATATTTCATCTTGCTTTCTCGGTGACAGCGTAACTAAAAATAAGCATAACAACTATTTTAGTAAATTGCTTATAGCCAGACTGATTAATATCTGTTTTTTGATCAAATTATGTTTTACATAAAGTGTCTACAATAGCAAACATTCAAGCATGTTATGTTGGTTTATATCTTAATCTTGTATAATCGATGTTTTCCTACTTTACAATATATAGCGATCATTTTGACCACTAACAAACTAGACTGGCAGGCATTACTGCCGAATTGCGCTCCTTATGATGCGCTTTTTCATTCTGCTTCCCAACAGGCGCCTGCCAGTATGGAAGCCGTTCAATCACGGCTACATAGTGGTTTGCAGCTTTTTTGCCGGATGGATTCCCGCCAGCCTTTTATGCTACTGAAAGCTGAAGAATGTGATACTTATTTGTCAGCGTTAGCTGAATCTATCCATCCATTGCTCACGAAAGAACTTCCCCAAATTGGTGGCAATTATCACATTCAGCAACAGAAAATTAGCTGGCAACCATCAACAGAAGGCCATTTCACACCTGAATTACGCGTCGCTTATCGTGAATGGATAGAAGCAGAACAATTATTTGGCAGCTTCCATTCTCACAACGGAGAAATTCACTTACAACCCGGTCTGATTCATCAGGTAAATGGTGGTGTACTTATTCTGTCGTTACGTACCCTACTTTCTCAGCCATTAATGTGGGTTCGCCTGAAACAGATGATTATTCAACAACGCTTTGAGTGGTTATCTCCAGATGGCAATAAGCCGTTACCATTACCTATCCCCTCTATGCCGTTAAAGCTACGTCTGATCCTGGTTGGAGATCATCTAAGCCTTGACGAATTCCAGGCTACAGAACCTGAATTAGCAAAAAGCGCGCTATATGGTGAATTTGAGCTGGATATGCCATTTCATAATGAGCACGATTTAAGTCTGTGGTGCAATTATATCAATGGACTCATTCAGCAATGGCAATTACCGCCATTGAATCATAATGCCTGGCCTGAGCTTGTACAACAAGCAATCCGCCACGTAGAAGATCAACACCGCCTGCCTTTGGATATTCTCTGGCTACAACGACAACTGACTACTGCGGCACTCTATCAGCAAAAAAATCAGATTACAGCTCAATCAATTAAACAAGCAGAGGAAAATCGCCGCTGGCGTTACAACTATCTGCCCGAACGTGGTTTAGATGAAATTCATCAAGGCCAGATTCTTATCCGTACCCAAGGCATGGTCATTGGCCAAATTAACGGATTATCTGTGCTGGAGTATCCCGGCCATCCTGATCCAGTGGGAGAACCATCCCGTATCACTTGCGTGGCTCATATAGGAGACGGGGAATTTATTGACGTTGAACGAAAAGTTGAGTTAGGTGGCAATATCCATGCGAAAGGCATGATGATTATGCAGGCGTTTTTGATTTCCGAGCTAAAATTGGATCAACCACAACCTTTCTCAGCATCCATTGTGTTTGAACAGTCCTATGGTGAAGTTGACGGCGACAGCGCCTCTCTTGCCGAATTATGCGCACTGATAAGCTCTCTTTCTCTGCAACCTATTGATCAACAACTAGCTGTCACAGGTGCGGTAGATCAATTTGGTTATGTTCAACCAATCGGTGGTATTAACGAAAAAATCGAAGGTTTCTTTGAAGTATGCCGCCTCAGAGGGCTCACTGGTCAACAGGGAGTTATCCTACCAGCAGCAAACGTTCATCATTTATGTCTTAATCAAACCGTTGTAGATGCGGTAAAAGCGCAAAAATTTCATTTATGGTCAGTAAAACATGTTTCTGAAGCGCTGCCTTTATTAACAGGTATCCCTTATTATGATCAACAAGAAACACACTTGTTAGCTATGATACAAGAACGTATAACACAGGCGAATAATCAAGAACGGCCTAAATTCCCGTGGTTTCTTCGCTGGCTGGGTTAATTCAGAATGTCTGATCGGAGTTGTTCAGCGTACAAGTGTACTCTATTATTTACCCTACATTAAATATAAGGCTATCTGATAATTATGGTTGATAAACGTAAATCCTACACAAAAGAAGATCTTATCGCATCTGGACGTAGTGAGTTATTTGGCGAAAATGGACCTCCATTACCATCTGGTAATATGCTAATGATGGATCGCATCATTGAAATGACAGAAAACGGTGGTGCCTACGATAAAGGCTATGTAGAAGCTGAGCTGGATATTACCCCTGATTTATGGTTTTTCGACTGCCATTTTATTGGCGACCCGGTAATGCCCGGCTGCCTTGGTCTTGATGCCATGTGGCAATTAGTTGGGTTCTTCCTTGGCTGGTTAGGCGGTGAAGGCAAAGGCCGTGCCCTTGGCGTTGGCGAAGTTAAGTTCACTGGCCAGGTATTACCAACAGCGAAAAAAGTTACTTACCGTATCAACTTTAAACGCGTTATTAACCGTAAATTGATTATGGGGCTGGCTGACGGTGAAGTGTTAGTAGATGGTAAAATCATCTATACAGCAACGGATTTGAAAGTGGGCTTGTTTAAAGATACCAGCGCTTTCTAATCAATAAGCAGTAACATATCGAAAAGGAAGGTGACTAGCTAATTGCTTTTCACCTTTTTCTCTAAAAGCGCACCACCAAGCAAATAGCATACTATTTGAAAAAAATATTTGCTTGAAAAAATACTTGGTATTGTTTTTACCCTTCAAAGGCAATTCCGGTTATATCTTAGAGTATGAGATTCAAAATCAAACTATACCCAATGGATTTCAAGATGCATCGCGACGGCAAGGGAGCGAATCCCCGGGAGCATAGATAACTCTGTGACCGGGGTGAGTGAGTGCAGCCAACAAAGAGGCAACTTGAAAGATGACGGGTATATAACCTACCTCGACCAAGAATAACATAAAACCACATCTGAATGGCTTGCAATATAAGCATTTAGTTTATTGCTGGCTAATTAGCATGCAATTGACAAATTGTGCTATGCTCAAATTAACCTGACATATCAAATAAGCTCATAAAAGCATACTGATATCAGGTTTAACATTAATAAAACTTAATATTTTTGATTATTATTGATAAACACAACCAAGGGTAATTTATATGAACATCAGAAAAATACTGCTCATAATCGTAGCATTAACTGTTACACCAACTGCCATAGCGCTAAATAAGATTGAAGGTACCATTGAGATGCTACAAGCATCTAACACTAATGGCGATTGCCTTGGAAAAATAGTCACTCCTACTCGCGCCCAAGGATTTCGGTGGGTATGTACTTATAGTGCCGGGTCGATACTTTTATCAATGCTTCAAACCGCCTATTCAAGTCATGAAAATGTAGCCATAGCAGTCCAGGGGGATGCGGAATATAGCCCTCTCTATAAGGTTCAATTACGTCACAAATGTTTATCAAACCCTGCTTACTGCCATTATCCTTCGCATTAGTAGATAAATTACTTGATGGCCGCAATATCAGCCATTCAGCCATATTGGAGGTTAAATAGGGTGTATGAGCTGGCGGCCATGAATTCTATCTCATCAAATTTCGCAAACGAAATCCCAAAAGAACAATACAAGAAATAGGAAACCAGCACATTAATTGCTATACGTACCCTATTACAAATCCACTAGCAGGATTCAATCTGACAGATATCTGTATAAGCAATCAGTCACTGTCAGATTAAATTTGGGATATATACACGTTGATTGAGAAATGGAGGTTTTTTCTTACCTATACCATCAGTTTGGCAGAGACTAAGCCATCGTCGCCCTGTCTTCCATAGCCTGACGCCACCCTCCTAACCAATGAGAACGGGCATCTAATGAATAATAGGGACAATGCTCCCTTGGACGCCCCAAAATACCTGCATGGTACCCTCTCGATAATGCTCGTGCTAAACGATCTCGTTTCTGTCTCTTCATGCTTTTATTTACCTCATAAGCTAGATCAGTAGAAAGAAAACAGTGGTCATCATTTATCCAACCACAATTTAGAAATACCCCTATAAATTTTGAAAATCAAGTCAAGAAATTCATATTAATGTAATATTTGTTATATCAATACAAAAAAATGAATAAGGTATTAATAATAAAGAGAAATTTTTATCCTACCGATAATACCGATTTTCTCCGAGCGTAAAGGTTTTACACTCGGAGAATGGCAGAGGGGTTACGATTGGGAAATTAACTGATTGGCAATAGTTTGCGCCAACTGACTCCATCCTGTTGCCAGTGTACGAACTAAATCATCATAACCATCTTCTTCCTGTTTTAGTTCTATATTAAAGGGCTGTTTAACGACACTCCCCTCACAAGTTAATGTCCAGTAACCTTGCAAAACCACCTTACCATCATAACGACCATGAAAACTGGTTACTGTCACATCCAAGGTATCTGGTTTATTGACCAGTGGTTGAGCAGAAACTAAACGCTGAGGCAACGCCATAGTTAATTCAGTTACTAACACTTGCTGTAACTGTTGTTCAAGTGGACTTGCCCACAAGTGATTCGCCGCACTGACATAACTAACATCACTACTTTGATATACCACACCGGAGGATGACAGATAATCGGACAACATAACCCGTTGCACCCATAATTGGCGATCATGCTGCACAGTAGCACTCTTTTGTGATGCTATTGTGACTACCGGCAATTGATAATAAGTTTTTTCTGGTTGACTGCTACAAGCAGAAATAAGAATCACTAAAATTAATGCCAGTCTTTTCATCATTTTTTAGCCTTTTTCGGTTCTGGATCTTCAATTGGCTTAGCTTCAAAAATTAATGCATTGCTCTTATTATTCAACGTCCTCAGAACAGGTCGCAGTTCACTCAACACTTGATCTAATCGCTGCATATTATCCAACATCTTGTTATAAGCCGGTGAGCCAGGCTGGAAACCTTGCATACTGCGGTTAAACTCCTGCAATGTTTTCTGTATATCTTTTGGCAGATCTTTGGTTTCAGGATTTGCCAACACCTTATTCAATTCATCGAGGGTCCGCTGTGCTTTTCTTATCGCTTTCTGACTCTCTTCCAAAGTGCGAATAGCCTGATTAAACATTGGCTCAACCGGCATATTATTAATTTTATCTAACGCTGCAATAACCTTATGTTGAATTTGAGCAAGGCCGCCACTGATTGTCGGCAGTAGCGGATAGCCTGCAATTTCATATGGGCCAGCCCACCCTTTTTCATTCGGATAAAAATCCAAATCAATAAATAGCGCCCCCGTCAGCAAATTACCTGATTTGAGAGACGCCCGCAGACCACGTTTAGTTATGCTATTCAGCTCTTTCTCAACATCAAACCCTTCTCCTAACTCCTTCTCAAAGCGCTCCGGCTCAATAGAGATAAGTACTGGAATACGAAAATCGTTATCCAGCCGCTGTCTCATTCCCTCGGAATAGAACGGTACTTTCGCCACAGTTCCCATACGGATACCGCGGAACTCCACCGGCGCACCCGGCTGTAATCCTCGGACGGAATCAGAGAAGAGCAACAGATAATCTTTATGCTTGGTATATAAAGAATCTTGAATGCTTCTTTGGTTATCAAAGAGTTTGTAAGTGGCTTTTTCTTTAATTGGCTCACCCAATTCCCAACCCCTAGGTACATCAAAGCTGACGCCACCACCAAATAGCGTTGATAACGAAGCCATTTCAACACGTACCCCTTGAGAAGACATATCAAGGGTAATACCACTCTCTTTCCAAAAACGGACATTAGTTGTCAGCAAACCATCATAAGGCGCATTAATAAATAACTGATATTTCATCAAATGCGATTTCGGTTCAAACTCGCTGGTTTCAACAGAACCAACCCGATAACCACGGAACAACACCGGATCGCCCGGATTGAGCTGACCTGCTTTATCACTGATTAGGATGACACGGATACCTTTTGCATCAGGCGAAGCCAATGGTGGTGAGTCCAACAAATTAAACTTATCTTCTTCATCACCGTTCGTTCCCGGTTGAAGTTCAATAAAAGCCCCGGACAAAAGAGTACCAAGGCCAGATATTCCATCACGACCAATCTGCGGTTTCACTACCCAAAAAGCGCTATCACTGCGTAATAAGTTTTCCATGCCATCATTTAGCCGGGCCTTGATAATAACTTGGCTAAGATTATCACTCAGCATGACCCTCTCAACTACGCCGACATCCACACTACGGCTTTTAATTTTAGTTTTTCCGGCTTCAATGCCCTCCGCGTTGGAGGTAATCAATGTTACTTCCGGCCCTTGGTGGTTAAAATGATAAAACAATATCCAGGCACCAATAAGCACGGTGACAATCGGCACAATCCAGACTGGCGACCAACTTTTAATTTTATCGATTTTAGCCTGACTCTGGTCTTCAACTTTATCCGTCACCTTGACACTCCTTCATTGCCTTATAACGAATGTTTAACGTTGGTTCTATCCCAAATTAAACGCGGATCAAATGTCATTGCCGCGAACATGGTCAGGATCACAACTAAAGCAAAAATAACTGCCCCCATAGCAGGGTAGACACTCATCAATTTCCCCATACGCACCAGTGATGACAATATTGCGATAACAAATACATCAATCATTGACCAACGGCCAACAAATTCGACAACTTCATAAATAAAATGCATGCGGGCGGAATCCCGTTTACCGTGACCTTTGGCATCCCAACATAACCAACCAATTGCCAACATTTTCAGTGAGGGCACCATAATACTGGCAATAAAAATGACTAAAGCGACCGGATATGAACCGACACTCCATAGCAGTATCACTCCCGCCATAATAGTGGAATCACTCTGACTACCTAACGATTCCGTCACCATCATTGGCATGACATTAGCAGGAATATAAAGCATTAAAGCCGTCGCTATCAGCGCCATTGTCCATTGCAGACTGTTACGGCGGCGGGCATGCCCACGCGTATGGCAACGTGAACAGACTAACTGGTCTGCCGGTAAGATAGCTGTACAACACTGACATAATCGAACCCCCTGCACTAACCCCGATCTTCCTGCCTGTAACGGTATATTCACCTGAGGTGCGAGCGCTATCTGATTCCATAACCAGTGGCGATCCAAACATTGAAACGCTCTCACCTGGAGAAGGCAGAACAGACAATATGGCAAAAAACTTAGACCTAACCCAATATCACCATAGGCCATTAACTTAACAAAGCTGACTAATACCCCTGCCAAAAAGATTTCAACCATACACCAGCTTTTCATCTGAAATAAAACCCTGGCTAACCAGGCTTTTACCTTCTGAGAAATAACAACACCCTGGCACAATAGAATAATCGCTACCATACAAAACGCAGGCACTAGTTGAACACAGAGCAAAAAGAATGTTCCCACACTGATGTAATTTTCATTAAACATCACCTGAGGGATTTGAGATAAGGTAATTTCACTGCCAATTCCCGCTACGCTCATGCTGACAAACGGAAACAGGCAAGCCATTAACAGCATAAATAATGCACTGACTGCATAACCTGTCGGCTGATGTTTAGGTTCTTTCCACCATGTGACTAATGTCGTCTTACAACGAGGACAAATCGCCTTCGTTCCCTGAGCCCATTCTGGCAATGTCACCAGTAAATCACATTGAGGACACAATACCATTTCATGATGATGGTTACTGGAACACAAGGTTTTTCTCCTGCAAGGAAATTGGCAATATTCACAGAATCATACTCAGAAGAATTTCGCCATATGATTCTGCTCATTATGTTAACTATTGGCTGTTTTTCAATGTTTCCAATTCATGCCAGCGATCAAAAGTAGCTTCTAATGCTTGCTCTTTTTCAGATAGCTCAGTCAGTATTTTTTGGGTTACTCCATGAGGCTGATTAAAAAATTCAGGATCACTCACTTGAGATTGTAACTGATCAAGCTCTTCTTCCAGTTTCTCCAGCAATGATGGTAATTGCTCTAACTCTCGTAATAAATGGTAACTCATTTTGTTACGAGAATTTTTTGGCGACTCCTTAACCTTTTCTACTTTAACTTCCGTTTGAGGTTTTTTCTCATTCCGCTGGCGCAACGATACAGTTTGTTCGCGCTGTTGCTGAGCATCGTAATAACCACCAACATAATTATTGATCACACCATTACCTTCGAAAATCCAACATTCGGTCACGGAGTTATCAACAAATTGACGATCATGACTGACCAACAATACAGTACCTGTATAATTGTCTACCAGTTCCTCCAGCAACTCTAATGTTTCCACATCCAGATCGTTGGTTGGCTCATCAAGTACCAACAGATTACTGGGTTTCAGGAACAGACGCGCCAGTAACAACCGGTTCCTTTCACCACCAGAAAGCGCTTTAACCGGTGTCATTGCCCGTTTAGGATGAAACAGAAAATCCTGTAAATAACCCAGAACATGACGAGGACGACCATTCACCATCACTTCCTGCTTACCTTCAGCCAAGTTATCCATTACGGTTCTTTCCGGATCAAGCGCTATCCGATGCTGATCAAAATAAGCAATTTCTAGTTTAGTACCACAATGAACACGGCCACTATTAGATTGCAGCTCACCTAACATCAGTTTCAGTAAAGTTGTTTTGCCGCAACCATTTGGTCCCACCAGTGCAATTTTATCCCCACGCTGAATTTGCGCACTGAAATTATTGACCAGTTTCCTTTCACCAATTTGATAGTTAACATTTTCCAGCTCAAAGATAATTTTGCCGGAACGACTCGCTTCTTCCATTTGTATTTTAGCGGTTCCCATTACTTCACGACGTTGTGAACGCTCAATACGTAATGCTTTCAACGCCCTAACGCGCCCTTCATTACGAGTACGACGCGCTTTAATTCCCTGACGAATCCACACTTCTTCTTGAGCCAACTTACGATCAAATTCAGCATTTTGCATCTCTTCCACACGCAATGCTTCTTCTTTGCCTTCAAGAAACTTATCGTAATTGCCTGGCCACGACACCAACTTACCGCGATCTAAATCGACAATACGGGTTGCCATATTGCGAATAAATGAACGGTCATGGGAAATGAAAACAAGGCTACCCTGAAAATCTTTCAGGAAGTTTTCTAGCCATTCAATCGTATCGATATCCAAGTGGTTAGTCGGTTCATCAAGAAGCAAGACTTTTGGTGAACTGACCAACGCCCTTCCCAATGCCGCCTTACGCAACCAACCACCTGAAAGAGAAGAGAGCTTCGCTTCCGCAGGTAAAGAGAGCTGTTTCAATACGTCATTAATCCGGCTGTCCAGTGACCATAGCCCGCGGATATCCAGTACTTCCTGCAATTCTGCCAAGCGGTTGAGGTTCTTCTCATTCGGTTCTTGCTCCACCAGACGGGAAACCTGATGAAAAGATTTAATATATTCGGCCTGTTCCTGAACACCTTCGGCAACAAAATCAAAAACCGTCCCTTCCACATCACGGGGAGGGTCCTGTTGTAAACGGGAAACAATCAGATCCTGCTCGTAAATAACCTGACCATCATCCAACGGCTGCTCTTTCGCTAATACCCGTAACAAGGTCGACTTTCCAGCACCGTTACGACCAACCAGACAAACTCTTTCATTTTCTTCTATATGCAATTCTGCATTATCAAGTAATGGCGCATCACTGAACGACAACCACGCACCAGATAAATTAATCAACGACATAGTAATTATTTTTCCTCACCAGCATGACTTAATAGCCAGCAGTTGTGAATCTGACGGTTACGGGCAAAATCCTGCGACTGGGTTTTATTGGTGATCTCTTCCGCCACCAAGCCAACTTTTTCCAGCTCAGCAAAATCCATTTTAAAACCTCGTTTATTATTGGAGAACATCAGCGTTCCCCCGCGACGTAACAAGCGCTTAAGCTGTTTCATCAATATGATATGGTCGCGTTGTACATCAAATGCATCTTCCATTCGTTTAGAATTGGAGAAAGTCGGCGGATCAATAAAAATCAAATCAAACTGTTCACTGGCCCGAGCCAACCACGCGAGACAATCTGCCTGAATCAACCGATGCTGACGCCCTGTTAATCCATTAGCCTGTAAGTTCCGCTCAGCCCATTCAAGATAAGTGCGAGACATATCAACCGTTGTTGTTGAACGCGCGCCTCCTAATCCAGCATGTACTGTCGCTGATCCGGTATAAGCAAACAGGTTCAGAAAATCTTTTCCTTCACTCATTTCACCTAGCATTTTCCGGGCAATACGATGATCAAGGAACAAGCCTGTGTCCAAATAGTCTGTTAAATTAACCCAAAATTTGGCGTCATACTCATTTACCAGAAAGAATTCCCGTTTTTCTGCCATTCTTTCATACTGGCTTTTACCTTTCTGACGCTGACGAGTTTTAAGTATTAATTGATTTGATGAAAGCCCAAGAACTTGCATCGTCGCGCTAATAACATCGAATAAACGCTGACGCGCTTTATTAGCATCAACACTTTTCGGCGGAGCATACTCCTGAATCACCACTTTATCTGCGTAACGGTCAACAGCCACATTGTATTCTGGCAAATCAGCATCATACAGACGATAACAATTAATCCCTTGCTGTTTCGCCCAGTTGGTTAATTTCTTTTCATTTTTGCGCAGACGGTTGGCATAATCCTCCGCCACACTCCCCCCTGATGAGAGTGGTTTATCTGACAACTGATAATTTTTCTGTACGCAATCCAATGGACCATTTTTAGCTTTAAACTCACGTTCAGCCCGTAATTGCAAGCAGCTCAGCAATTCAGGCGACGCACTGAATAGAGACAGACGCCAGCCAGGGAAACGGCTTTTCATTATCCGCCCAAACAAACTGTGCAGCGCAACCAATGCAGGTTCACTTTCCAAGCGCTCACCATAAGGCGGATTACTTAATACTGTTCCAGTAGAGCCTTCTGATAACGGATTTTCCAGACGGCTGGCATCGCCTTGCTGGAAAGTTATTAACTGTGCAACCCCTGCTCTACGAGCATTTGACCGAGCCATATCCAGCACTCGGCGATCAATATCAGAACCCACAAAACGGGAAGTTGTCTCCTGAAGACCTTTGCGAAAGCGGATCTGCGCTTCTGTGGTTACCTCGCGCCAAATTGCTTCATCATGTTTCAACCAGGCAGTAAAGCCCCAATGGTTACGATGTAAACCTGGCGCACGATCAGCCGCCATCATTGCGGCTTCGATCAATAATGTGCCGGAACCACACATAGGATCGACCATCGGAGTGCCAATCCGCCAGCCTGAACGTAGAATAATCGCAGCAGCCAGATTTTCTTTCAGCGGAGCCTGACCAGCAAGATCGCGATAACCTCGGATATGCAAACCATCACCACTTAAATCCAATGCGACACTGGCTTTCTCTTTATTCAAAAAAACATTAACGCGAACATCCGGTTGTTGCTTTGCCACATTGGGACGTTGATCTAACTTACGAATAAAGCTATCGACAATGGCGTCTTTAACCTTGAGCGCACCATATTGAGTATTCCGTATCTCTTCATTTGTGCCGCTGAAATGAACAGAAAAAGTACTGTCTACAGAGAAAATCTGGCTCCAATCAATAGATTGAACCCCAAGATAGAGATCTAAATCGCTATAAACATTAAATTCGTTTAGCGGTAGCAAAATACGTGATGCCAGCCTGCTCCACACCAGACTTTTATACATCACTCTGTCATCACCTTGAAAATGAACTCCGCCTTGCACAATTTTACATGATTGCGCCCCCAGCATTTCCAGTTCGTTCTTCAATAATTCTTCTAATCCACGCGCCGTGCTGGCAAACAGAGAGTTCATGTTACATATCACCAAAAAGAAAATTGTCACGCATTATAGCTAATCCAGGTGACATGTCATAAAGTTGCGCGTGTAAAAAATGTTTCATGGAGATTAACGGATGATCACTCTGTCTCGCCTGTATACCCACCCGGTAAAGTCTATGCGTGGTTTGCAACTTTCCCACGCATTAGTCAGTGAAAGCGGCCTTATATTTGATCGCAACTTTATGATCACAACAACAGACGGGACTTTTATTACTGCCCGTAAATATCCTCAGATGTTGTTATTTACTCCGGCTATGTTAAATAACGGTATTTATCTACGCGCGCCCAACGGAGAAAATGCCACCGTACTTTACAGTGATTTCCTACCTGAACAGCAGCCCACAGAAGTATGGGGCAACCATTTTACGGCCCTAATTGCACCAGAAACAATTAATCAATGGCTAAGCGGTTTCTTTGATATTCCCGTGCAATTGCGCTGGTTAAGCCATGAATTAAGCCGTAAGGTAAAAAAACACCCTGACATTCCATTATCATTTGCGGATGGTTATCCATTTCTATTAATTAATGAAGCCTCATTTCATTTATTACAACAACGTTGCCCGGCCAGTATTAAATTAGAGCAATTTCGTCCAAATATCGTTATTACCGGCGCAGAAGCATTTGCAGAAGACAGTTGGCAATCAATTCAGATTGGCGATGTTATTTTTGATTTACCTAAACCGTGTAGCCGCTGTATTCTGACCACAGTCAGCATTGATAAAGGCGTTAAAAATCCCAACGGAGAGCCATTAGCGACATTGCAATCATTCCGAACAGCAGAAAATGGCGATGTCGATTTTGGTCAGAATTTAATTACTCGTTCAAGTGGTATTATTCGAATCGGGGATAATGTCACTATATTAGCTAAAAAAGATCCACGTCAATATGGCAGTGGCGAAAAAGCTGAAGATATTGATTTACCAAAAATAAATGAGAAATCTGTCACTATTGAATATAACGGGAAAACCTTTACAGGTAATAATCAACAAATCATTTTAGAACAATTGGAACAACAAGGAATTAAAGTACCCTATTCATGTCGTGCAGGAATATGTGGATGTTGCAAGATTTCTTTAGTTAAGGGGGAGGTTTCTCCTTTAAAAGCCACGGCGATTAAAAACGATGGCCATATTCTAGCTTGTTGTTGTATTCCAAAAAGCAATCTTATTCTTAATAATAGCGAAGAATAGATCTTTAAATTAGAATCAAACTACCGTGCCATAAATTGGCACGTTGGTTTATTGGGAATCACATCAATTCTGCTATAGCTCTTAGTAATCCTACGCTAAAGATATGACTATATTGAAGAATTTATCTCATTTGAACACCGGTTGTCGGGATCTGCATTACTAATAACCAATGGCGGTTACAGAACAGTTAATTATGTCCCTGAACCACGGATTCCTCTCAGATTCAGGAGAAGGAAGGCAGGAAATCACCTTCCGCATAGGATGGACTGGTGCAGTATTAACATCAATACGGAATACCCTTTAGCCTAAAATGGGAGAAATCAATTAACCATGTTTCATAATTTCATCAAAAAATCAATTCCGTTGATTATTTCAATAATGAATTAATTATTACCATAATGAATTTACGATTACTGTCATAAAATGATTACACTCTAATAATCAAGAGCTAAAACAGCTCAACCAAAATACAAAAGGAGTAAGTCATGGCACGTATTGTCATTGCGGCGGTCGCAACCCCCGGACATGTCTATCCGATGTTGAAGGTTGCTCAATCACTGATAGCACAGGGACACCAAATAACCGTATTCACCGGTGAGTTATTTCGCCAACAGGTAGAAGCTATAAACGCGCAATTTGTCCCTTTTGATGAACAGGTAGATTTTGACTACCGCCACTTAGAACAGCATTTCCCCGACCGCGCTCAACTTCCTCCGGGAAATGTACAAATGGCACTGGCATTCAAGAACTTCTTCTCCGCCCCAATCCCATTGCTCGACCATCAACTGCGACAAATCATTCGTGAACAACAAGCGGAATTACTGATAGCCGAAAACTGTTTTTACGGCATATTACCTCTGCTGCAAGAAGAAAAAGCCCATCGCCTGCCAATAATAGTTACTGGCATAACGCCTCTGGCCTATTCCTCAAAAGATTCAATTTTCTGGGGACCACGTATCCCACCTGCGGTATTACCACCAGAATTGACACATGAACAACTCGTAGATGAAACCAACCAGCAACTCATAGCCGAAGTTCAAGATAGCTTCAATGACGCATTAATTCAGTCAGGAAGCTCTGCGTTAACCAGACCTTTCAACGATGAAGTGATTCTCAGCGCTGATCGCTTTTTGCAACTCTCAACTCTGGCATTTGAATACCCACGAGAAGGATTGCCTGATACAGTCCATTTTATTGGGCCCCTCCCCAACCCTGCACCGACAACAGAATCGCCTCAGTTATGGGAAGAAGATGATCCACGTCCATTAGTTATAGTTACTCAGGGTACTATCTCAAATACCGATTTAAATCAGTTGATTCTCCCCACATTGCATGCACTGGCGACATTACCGATACGTATATTGGCAACCACCGGCGGCAGATCGGTAGAAACACTGAGTAAAGATCTACCCGAAAACGTGCGCATTGAAGAATTTATTTCATTTGAGCACTGGCTACCAAAAGCTTCATTACTAATATCCAACGGGGGTTATGGAACCATCAATTATGCTCTCAGCCACGGAACACCGTTACTCATTGCAGATGCAGGTGAAGGCAAGCAGGAAGCCGCTTTTCGTGTTGTATGGGCTGGATGCGGTACTAATCTGGATACAGCACATCCTACTGAATCTCAACTTAAGCAAACAGTGGAAAATATGCTGAGTACCGATTTGTTTAAACAACGTGCGCAAATTGTCCAAAAAGATTACGCAAGACATGATGCATTAGCCGCAATATCCCATCACGTAGAACAATTAATTTTTGAATAAAGCCGCAGTAACTAAGCTCTAGATACCTCCCTCCGCTTTAGCGCTAACACAGACTAACAGGGGGAGGAAATCGGCATATTTCATAACTTCATAAAAAAATAAACTACCGTGATTATTGTCATAACAAATTATTATTACTACAATGAATTTGTAACAGTAGTCATGAAATGATCACACTCTGAATTAGGAGCTAGTTAGCGTAATTAAATCAAAACAGTACAAAGGAGCAAGTTATGGCACGAATTGTCATTGCCGCGGTTGCAACACCCGGGCATGTCTATCCGATGTTAAAGGTAACTCAATCACTGATAGCACAAGGACATCAGGTAACTGTCTTCACTGGCGCGTTATTTCGCCAACAAGTAGAGGCTTTAAATGCACAATTTATCCCTTTTGATGAGCAGATAGATTTTGATTACCGCCACTTAAAACAACGTTTTCCTGACCGAGCGCATCTTCCTCCGGGAAATCTGCAAATGGCGCTAGCGTTTAAAGATTTCTTCTGTACCCCAATCCCCTTCCTTGACCGCCAACTACAACAAATCATCCATGAACAGCAAGCAGAACTACTTATCGCCGAGAACTGTTTCTATGGCATATTGCCACTGCTGCAAAAAGAAAAAGCTCATCGTCTTCCAGTGATCATCATTGGTATAACGCCTCTGGCTTACTCTTCGAAAGATTCAATTTTCTGGGGGCCACGTATTCCCCCCGCATTACTACCATCAGAGTTGACACATGAACAACTTGTAGATGAGGAAACACGACAGTTAATAACCGAAGTTCAGGATAGCTTCAATGACGCATTAGCTCAGTCAGGATGCGCTACGTTAACTAGATTTTTCAATGACGAAGTCATTTTGGGTCCTGATCGCTTTTTGCAACTTTCAACCTTGGCATTTGAGTACCCACGAGAAGAATTGCCTGATACAGTCCATTTTATTGGCCCCCTCCCCAATCCCGCTCCGATAACAGAATCACTTCAATTATGGGAAGAAGATGATCCACGCCCATTGGTTATCGTCACTCAGGGCACCATGTCTAATACTGATCTAAACCAGTTAATTTTCCCCACATTGCGTGCACTAGCTACATTACCTGTGCGTGTATTAGCAACCACCGGTGGTAGTTCAGTAGAAATACAGCCAGAGAACATACCTGACAACGCACGTATCGAAGAATTTATCTCATTTGAGCACTGGCTGCCAAAATCTTCATTGTTAATATCCAACGGGGGCTACGGAACCATTAATTACGCCCTCAACCACGGTACACCAGTGCTCATTGCCGATACAGGAGAAGGTAAGCAGGAAACAGCGTTTCGCGTCGTATGGGCTGGATGCGGTATTAATCTGGATACAGCACAACCGACAGAATCTCAGCTTAAGCAAACCGTGGAAAATATGCTGCGTACAAATTTATTTAAGCAACGGGCGCAAATCGTCCAAGACGACTACGCCAGTCACGACGCATTAGCAGCAATATCTCATCACGCAGAACAATTAATCCTCGAAAATCGTGCTAATTAACTTCATTATCTCTCCTCCCCATCTCGAAGCTAATGCTATCCAGAGGGGAGGGAATTATTAAAATACTGCTTATCTATTTTTCACACCAACTTCAAATGAGTAAGCTATAGCTATTACTATAATAGGTAAATTTCTGTGATAATAGCCAACAGGAAATTTTAGAACCCAAGAAAAAAGCGACTTACTCATAATCAGATGGAAAGATGTGAATGTGATAAAATTTCCTCAGATGATAAAGAACAATTCTCTCAATTAAAAACAGTGATTATCTTCTGATTCGTCGTTCTATTTTCAAAAAGCAGCTTAACTCTTGGAAATCACGGAACAATGAGATCTTAAACCCAAATCAAACCGCAGTGCCATAAATTGGCATACAAACTGGTTCCACAAATGGCATCAATCGATCATTCATAATCTTAATTGGATCGCAAAAATTCATTGCCCGATCGGATAACGTTAATTGCGGTTGAGCTAGCAGACAAAGGCTTGCACTATCCCCTGCCTCTACTACCAAGAATATAGCGTCTGCCCCACAATCCTGGAGCCGTACCTGAATCAGCTCTCCTTGCACTGGCTTTTCTATCATGGCAAAACGGGAAAAATACCAGCTCCTTGGCATCTGTGGCTTAATAAAGCGAAAAGCCACTAACGCATTAAGAATTAATTCAGCCCTGGATTCATCTGAAATATTAATTCGGCGTGTCTGTTCTTCAAAAGAATAATAAAGCGTCGCATCTTCTACAGAAAACGAAGTTTCCCCCATTGCATGGGGTATCAGCATCTTCGCTGGAAAACAGGAACGAAAAACCATACCATTAGACAGATCAAGCATCACACGGTCATGGTCAGTATCAAAATACCAGCGCCATTGGTCATCGGGTTTAATGTTCATGAGTTATCCTTTTATACCCGTCATCTTTCAAGTTGCCTCTTTGTTGGCTGCACTCACTCACCCCAGTCACATAGTTATCTATGCTCCTAGGGATTCGTTCCCTTGCCGTCGCGATGCATCTTGAAATCCATTGGGTATATGCCAGAAAAACTTACATCGCTAAACAGATTGTAAATAACTTGTCCGCTATTCAGTGAAATAAGCCCTGCCATAATTAAAAGACATGCGAAGATACAGATAAAATTTAGATGATCGGAGCGAATATAGACGAATTGGGGGCAAAAATAAACCCCCAATGATAAATTAACAGCAAGATTTAGATATGATTGACGATATCTTTGATTAATTTTGGACCATGATAGATAAATCCAGAGAAAATCTGTATTAAAGAAGCCCCTGCCGCTATTTTTTCTCTGGCGGAGACAAGTGAATCTATTCCGCCAACACCGATAATGGGAATTTTACCTCTTAATTCCTGAGAGAGCTGGCGAATAATTTCTGTACTACGTAATTGAACCGGTCGACCACTTAACCCACCAACTTGTTGGCAATAGTTAAGTCCTTCAACTAATTTCTTATCTAACGTTGTATTAGTGGCAATAGCACCATCGATATTATGACGAATTAAACTATCTGCAATTTGAATCAACTCTTCTTGAGAAAGATCCGGTGCAATTTTTACCGCAACAGGGACATATTTTTGGTATTTTTGCTGAAGTTCACCCTGTCTATTTTTAATCGCCGATAATAGATCATCCAACGCTTCGCCGTATTGCAACGTTCTTAAGCCAGGCGTGTTAGGTGAAGAGATATTAATCGTGATATAACCCGCGTGAGGATAGATTTTATCCATGCAGATTAAATAATCATCTTTTCCATGCTCTACTGGTGTATCTTTATTTTTGCCAATATTGATCCCAATCACCCCGCCATATTTTGCCTTTTTGACATTCTCTACCAGGTTATCAACACCAAGATTATTGAAGCCCATACGGTTAATTAACCCTTCTGCTTCAACGATACGGAATAATCTCGGTTTATCATTTCCTGCCTGAGCACGTGGGGTTACAGTGCCAATTTCAATAAAACCAAATCCCATTGCACCAAACGCATCAATGCAATCGCCATCTTTATCAAGGCCGGCAGCCAGACCAAGGGGATTTTTAAATGACAGGCCCATACAAGTAACAGGTTTTGTCGCAACTGACTGGTGGATAAGAAACTCGAAAGGACTACCGGTAATACGCTTGAGCTGACGGAAGGTTAGTTCGTGCGCCCGTTCCGGATCAAGCTGGAACAACGCTTTCCTGACTAGTGGGTAGTACATAATTCTAAACCCATTAATTAATTTATAAACATTAAACTACACACATTTCTATACACATTCATGTACCACTTGGAGGTTTTTGAGCTAAAAAACGCGCATCTTTAACCGCCAAAATATTTCGGCAAGTAGGGTAACCGAATAACATGGGCTGAATCTACAGAAATATGCTAATTAGGAACAAATCTTTCCCATATGCTGCGAGTGAAAATCGGGAAAATATATTGGTATATCAAGAATACACTGTGATTATAAGCGTTGGCATTTCTTGCCCAAGATACTTTTCTTCTCTCGGAACAACTCAAAGGGAAGCAGACCAATGAAGTATCAAGCATCAACCAATAAAAATGTATTTCAATGCCGCAGTAACAACAGCAATACCAACTGCTAATGCCAGTTTCTTAATCCAATCTAAATCTATTTTTATAGTACCAATATCGGTTTTAATGCTCTCAGTAGCAACAGTCAGATCTGCTTTGGTAACAACGCTTATGTTTTGCAGTTTTGTAATAACTTCAACGATTTTTTCAGACTGCTCATCATTAAAACCAGACGCTTTAAGTGCCTTAACTGCTGTATATATATCCATAATAAGTGAAGAAATTTATTATCCGGAAAAATAAGTCAGAAATAATATCGGGCCAATAACCATTAGCCCGATAAATAAATAGTTATCAGCTTTCTAATGCCTTGGTAATTTTTTCAAACAGATCACCAGACAGATTTTCCAATTCTTTCAACTGTTCCAACGCACTACGCATCATGTTTTGACGTTTTTCATCATAACGTTTCAGGCGAATCAGCGGCTCAATCAAACGGGAAGCAACCTGTGGGTTACGGCTATTAAGGTCAGTCAAAATTTCTACCAGAAATTGATAACCGTTGCCATTTTCAGCGTGGAATGCAACTGGATTATTAACAAATGTTCCAATCAGAGCACGAACCCGGTTTGGGTTACTGATACTGAATGAACGATGATTCAGAAGATTACGCACATTAGCCAGAACATCTGCCGCCGGGCTACTTGCTTGTAAGCTAAACCATTTATCCATCACCAGACCATCCTGATGCCATCGATCATCAAATTCCTTCATGAGTTGATCACAACAAGGCAACTCTGCCAGCACCGCGCCAGATAATGCCGCCAGTGCATCGGTCATATTGTCAGACTGATGATATTGATTTGATACCACTTTATCAGCCTGCTCTTGATCACCAAAAGCCAGATAATAGAGGCAGATATTACGCAGAGAGCGCTTAGCAATATCCTGATGAGCGACGCGATATGCACCGATATTAATAGCGTTATAAACCACCGCAAACTCATCAGCCATTTCTTGAGCCAAAGTACGGGTGGTGGCATCCAGAACTTCATGAATCGCTTTAGGATCGATAATCGTAAACAATTCCGCCATCTCACTTTCTGATGGTAAAGTCAGAATGTGAGCAGCCAGAGCCGGATCAATATCTTTATCCAATAGCACCGCGCGGAAAGCATCCACTACATGCATTGGCAGTTCTATCGGTTGCTTCTGCTGATAACGGATAACATTCAGTTTGATATAGTTTGCCATCAGCGACTGAGCCGCATCCCAACGTGAAAACGCATTGCGGGCGTGTTTCATCAGGAATGCCAATTGCTGATCGCTGAATTTGTAATCCAATTTCACGGGTGCTGAGAATTCCCGTAATAAAGAGGGAACCGGCAGTGATGGCACGTCATCAAATACAAACGTCTGCTCTGCATTGGTCACATTCAGTACATGATGAACCGGTTGACCATCATAACGTAGCGGAATCACATGACCTTTAGTGTCATAGAGCTCAATATCCAGAGGAATATGCAGAGGCTGTTTCTCTTTTTGATCAGCAGTAGGTGGCGTCATCTGACTGACATGCAACTTATATTGCTGCTTTTCTGCATCATATTCATCGCGAACTGTCAGTACCGGTGTACCAGACTGGCTATACCAGCGACGGAAAAGTGACAAATCAACATTTGACGCATCTTCCATTGCCTGAACAAAATCATCACATGTTGCAGCACTACCATCATGGCGATGAATATAAAGCTGCATCCCTGCCTGGAATTGCTCTTCCCCTAGCAAGGTATGAATCATACGAATAACTTCCGAGCCCTTCTCATACACAGTCAGGGTATAGAAATTATTCATCTCAATCACTTTATCCGGGCGAATTGGATGGGCCATTGGGCTGGCGTCTTCCGCAAACTGCGCCGAACGCATAACACGCACATTATTAATGCGATTAACAGAGCGAGAACCAAGATCGGAGCTAAATTCCTGATCACGGAATACCGTCAATCCCTCTTTTAAGCTCAGTTGGAACCAATCGCGACAAGTAATGCGATTCCCGGTCCAGTTATGGAAATATTCGTGACCGATCACAGCTTCTATACCAAGGTAATCTTTATCAGTCGCAGTTTCAGATTTTGCCAACACATATTTGGAGTTAAAGACATTCAGCCCTTTATTCTCCATAGCGCCCATATTAAAGAAATCTACCGCGACAATCATATAAATATCGAGATCATATTCAAGGCCAAAACGGGTTTCATCCCACTTCATAGAATTTTTCAGGGAAGTCATTGCCCAATCAGCCCGATCAAGATTGCCACGATCAACAAACAGTTCCAATGCAACTTCACGGCCACTGCGCGTCGTAAATGTGTCGCGCAACACATCAAAATCACCCGCGACCAGAGCAAACAGATAACAAGGTTTTGGGAATGGATCTTGCCATTTCACCCAATGACGCCCATCATCAGTTTCTCCCTGCTCAACCCGGTTACCGTTTGAAAGCAAATACGGATACCTGGCTTTATCGGCTGTGATACGTGTTGTAAAACGAGCCAATACATCAGGGCGATCGAGATAGTAAGTAATGTGGCGGAACCCTGCTGATTCACACTGGGTACAAAGCGCATCACCAGAAACATACAAACCTTCCAGCGCCGTATTTTTCGATGGATGGATCTCATTGACAATTTTCAAAGTGAACTGAGCCGGCAACTGTTCAATAACCAGCGCTCCTTCCTGTTCACGGTAATGGACCCACGGTTGACCATCTACATGAAGGCTTTTCAGTGTCAAGTCTTCACCATCCAATACTAATGGTGTTATTTCGTGGCTCAGACGTTTTATCTGGCTAATTGCCGTAACTTCTGTGTTATCGGCATCAAGATTAAAATCGAGTTCAATATCAGAAATCGTATAGTCGGGAGCGCGATAATCCCGACGGTACTTAGCTTGTCGCTGTTGTGTCATAAGAAACCTTTTTGTTTCATGCCTGATGGAATTAATTCAATACTAAGCCTTACGCTGCCATAGAAAGAGGTTAAATTTCAAGAGTGAATAACGCACCTTCTGATGTTAAACATTCATTAAGAACGAGTATGATATTGTGTAAGGAATATGTTTATTCTTTGGTGCTTGTCATCACCTAATGATCAAATAACATGATAACATTTGACCAAAGGCCCTGTTTAGCTTCGATATTTTGGTGAACTATATGATGTTATGTGACTTCAATAACAAAATAATCCCGGTATACTCTTCCAACTTTATCGATTTAGCTAATACGAATACGCTCCGTGAGGATGCATAACGCGCTATGACACTAGACGCTACCCCAATTATAAAATCACTGCTTGATACTGACGCTTATAAACTTCATATGCAACAAGCAGTATATCACCGCTACAGTCACATGCCTGTTGTTGCAGAGTTTCGCTGCCGCGGCGATGAATTGCTAGGCGAATATGCCACAGAATTACGCTATCAAGTTAATATGATGGCTGATCTGGCATTAACCGACGCTGAATTTAATTACCTTTCCAGCCTGCCTTTTTTTAAGGCTGATTATCTGGATTGGTTAAAAACTTTTCGTTTTAACCCACAGCAAGTCAATATTTCTGTTACAGATGGCGGCCAATTAGCCATCCGTATTTCAGGATTATGGCATGAAGTCATTATGTGGGAAGTTCCATTATTGGCGCTAATTAGCGAATTAGTTCATCGCTATCGCTCACCAGATAATGCAGTGGAAAATGCAGTTAATCAGCTACGCAAGTTGATCAAACTGTTTTATCAAGATGCTGAAAGTGAAGGAATTGATCTCTCCAGTTTCAAATTGATGGATTTCGGTACGCGTCGGCGTTTCTCACACTGTGTGCAACACGCTATCGTCAGTGAACTGCAACAGCATTTCCCTTATCTGATTGGCACTAGCAATTATCAACTTGCACAACAACTTGGACTCCCTCCGGTTGGTACACAGGCGCATGAGTGGTTTCAAGCTCATCAGCAAATCAGCCCAGATCTGGCTAGCAGTCAACGAGAAGCATTACAAAGTTGGCTGAAAGAATATCCTAACCAGCTAGGTATTGCCTTGACTGACTGCATTACAATGGACGCTTTCCTGCGGGACTTTGATGCTCAGTTTGCCAAAAGTTATCAAGGCTTACGCCATGATTCGGGTGATCCCGTTCAATGGGGCGAGAAAGCGCTCGCCCACTATCAAAAACTGGGTATCGACCCAATGACGAAAACGCTGGTGTTCTCTGACAGCTTGGATTTCCAAAAAGCGCTAGCGCTCTATCGTCATTTCCACAACAGAATAAACCTGATTTTCGGTATCGGTACACAGCTTACCTGTAATATTCCAGGGGTTAATCCACTGAATATCGTCATCAAACTTGTTGAGTGTAATGGCAAACCAGTCGCAAAGCTTTCAGACAGCCCCGGCAAAACCATTTGTGAAGATAACGAGTTTGTCAACAGGCTACGCGCCGCTTTTGATATCCCCCAAGTTAAACAAGCTTGTTAACTCAAATTTCATTAAAAAATACCATTGTGCTGCTGGCAGATAAGACAGCAGCACATCTAAAAAGCGCTATTTCCCTACTATTTCACCATTTAAATTGATGATTTCCCCTTGTTTCTTAAAACAAGGCAAGTAACATAGAATAAGTTTCCCCTTGTGGGGATATTCATTTTCATAAACTTGAACTGATAAAGAAGAGAGAAATCTATGAGCGTAGCGCCTGTAGTCGACGTACTGCAAGGCCGGGTTGCGGTTGATAGCGAAGTCACCGTTCGCGGCTGGATACGTACAAGGAGAGATTCTAAAGCCGGCATCTCCTTCCTCGCCGTCTATGACGGTTCCTGCTTTAATCCATTACAGGCCGTCGTTAATAATAATTTGCCTAATTATCAGGATGAAATTCTACATTTAACTACCGGTTGCTCTGTCGAAGTGACAGGGACAGTCGTTGCTTCCCCTGGTCAAGGGCAGAGTTTTGAACTACAAGCGACCCAAGTCGTGGTGATCGGCATGGTTGAAGATCCTGACACCTATCCAATGGCCGCTAAACGTCACAGCATTGAATACCTGCGCGAAGTGGCTCACCTGCGTCCACGCACTAACCTGATTGGCGCCGTTGCTCGTATGCGTCATACCCTTGCTCAGGCATTACACCGTTTCTTCCATGAAAATGGTTACTTCTGGGTTTCCACTCCGTTGATCACAGCCGCTGATACAGAAGGTGCCGGCGAAATGTTCCGCGTCTCTACGCTGGATCTGCAAAATCTGCCTTTAACTGACAAAGGTGAAGTGGATTTCAACCAAGATTTTTTCGGCCGTGAAGCTTTTCTGACCGTATCCGGCCAGTTGAACGGTGAAGCATACGCTTGTGCATTAAGTAAAGTTTACACATTCGGTCCGACTTTCCGTGCTGAAAACTCTAATACCAGCCGCCATCTGGCAGAATTCTGGATGCTTGAACCAGAGATCGCTTTCGCCAACCTCGATGATGCCGCCTCATTGGCTGAAAATATGCTGAAATATGTTTTCAAAGCTGCGCTGGCAGAGCGCTCTGATGATCTGCAATTCTTCGCTGAACGCGTAGATAAAGATGTTATCACCCGCTTGGAAAAATTTATTAATTCTGACTTTGCTCAAATTGATTACACCGATGCCGTTGAAATTCTGCAAAACTGTGGCCAGGAATTTGAAAACCCAGTTTTCTGGGGAGTTGACCTCTCTTCAGAACATGAACGTTATCTGGCAGAGAAACATTTCCAAGCTCCGGTTGTCGTGAAAAACTATCCAAAAGATATTAAAGCTTTCTATATGCGAATGAACGACGACGGTAAGACTGTCGCGGCAATGGATGTACTTGCACCAGGCATTGGCGAAATTATCGGTGGCTCACAGCGTGAAGAGCGTCTGGATATGCTGGATAAACGTATGGAAGAGATGGGGCTTAATAAAGAAGATTACTGGTGGTACCGTGATCTCCGTCGTTATGGCACTGTACCTCACTCTGGATTCGGGTTGGGCTTTGAACGCTTGGTTGCTTACGTGACTGGTGTGCCAAATGTACGTGATGTCATCCCATTCCCTCGCACACCAAGAAGCGCAAACTTCTAATGATTGCGTAAAATAAATATTAAAAAATTATTATATATAAGGCCAGCAAAAGCTGGCTTTTTTTATTCTTTCAATTCAACACACGATCAAAAATTCTATTTCATTTACATTTTGCAATATATTATTTTCACTTTATTACAAAAACCTTCACTTTGTATCAATTTAATGATGGATAAAATCCACGACTAGTGAAAAACTGTGCCCCGACTCGGACGGAACGATATTTTCATAAATAATTTCAACGAGTTTCTTAAAGGAATTATTTCTGTCAGTAACAAATGTCCGAATAACGCCAATGATGGTAATTAACGATTGTAATTAAATGAAGGTAACAATAATGAAGGGTAGTATCCTTTCCGTGGTCATCCCAGCGCTGTTAACTGCTGGTGTAGCAAATGCCACTGAAATTTATAACAAAAACGGTAATAAACTGGATCTCTATGGAAAAATTGATGCGCGTCATCAATTCTCTAAAATTACCCAAAGATCGGATAAATACCCTATCTATAGTGAAGATGGCGATGCAAGCTACATTCGTTTGGGTTTCAGAGGTGAAACCCAAATCAATGACCAATTAACGGGTTATGGTCGTTGGGAATACAATATTCAGGCTAACAAAGCTGAGGCAAACGATTCCGAAGGCAATCAAACCCGTTTGGGCTTCGCTGGTCTAAAATGGGCTAAATATGGTTCTCTGGATTACGGTCGTAATTACGGTGTTCTTTACGACGTCAATGCCTGGACCGACGTACTGCCAGTATTCGGCGCTGACTCTATGTCGCAAGCTGACACCTACATGACCAACCGTGCTACCGGTGTCTTGACTTATCGCAATACGGATTTCTTCGGCCTGGTTGATGGCCTGAACTTCGCCCTGCAATACCAAGGTAAGAACGATGAAGACAGCAAAAACGGCCGCAATTCAATTCGTAAACGCGGTGATCTCATTAAGCCCAATGGCGGTAGTAATGGTGACGGCTTCGGTCTCTCTGTTACTTATGATATCGGCAATGGTATCAGCGTAGGGGGAGCCTACTCCAATGCCGACCGCCCTATTACACATGAAAGGCTCGTTACATCCGTCGCTCGCGGTGAAAGAGCTGAAGCATGGAACGTCGGCGCCAAATATGATGCAAACAACCTATATCTGGCTGCCATGTATGGCGAAACTCACAATATGACCTCTTTCGGCTACCAAGACTTCGTCTCGGCAAAAACCCGCAATATCGAATTAACTGCCCAATATCAGTTTGATTCTGGCCTGCGTCCATCTCTGGCATATGTTCAATCCAGAGGAACAACTTTTTTCACTCATCAGGACTGGGTAAAATATATCTCTATTGGTTCTTATTATAACTTTAACAAAAATTTATCCACCTATGTTGATTATAAAATCAACTTAGTACATGACAACTTCTACACCAAACACTTGGATGTCAACACGAATAACGCGGTGGGTATAGGTTTGGTATATCAATTCTAACAACCAGGTAGATTAACAGGAGCTCCAATTAATATGTTATGGCGCTCACTTAAAAGTGAGCGCTACTTTTTTCAAGAATAATCATTATTAGGTATCTGTTAAAAAATGGTATATAACACATCGACAAACATATCAGTAAGTTACATATAAAAAACATTATTGATGAAATAAACACCATATTTTACTCTTTTTATTAAGATCAACAGGTAATTTTCTTCCGCCACTGACTACCATTCGTTTTTCACTTTTTTGATCAACTGGACCAACCAGAGATTAAAAAACGATCTCATATTTACATTTTGAAACACTTTGTTTCACATTTTTACTAAATTTTCTTTTTTATAGCATTTTGTGAGTGGATAAAAATAACAACCAATGAAACACTTGACAGTGAAACAGACGACACTAAACTCTCACAAATAGTTCCGTAAATTTTTAAAGAATTATTTTTGGCAGTGGCAGGTGTCCGAATAACACCAATGAGGGTAATAATAATGATGAAACGCAATGTTCTTGCAGTAGTAATCCCAGCTCTGTTAGCTGCTGGCGCAGCAAATGCAGCTGAAATTTATAACAAAGACGGCAACAAACTGGATCTGTACGGTAAAGTTGAAGTCCAGCACAAATTCGCTAACAACAAAAGCGGCGAAGATGGCGATAACACCTTCGCCCGTCTGGGTATCAAAGGCGAAACTCAAGTTAATGACCAACTGATCGGTTTTGGCCGTTGGGAATACAATATCAAAGGTAACCGTGCAGAAGGTAATGACGACACTAGGACTCGTCTGGCTTTCGCTGGCCTGAAGCTTTCCGACTACGGTTCTCTGAACTATGGCCGTAACTACGGCGCAGTTTATGAAGTCAACGCTTGGACCGACGTGTTGCCAGTATTCGGCGGTGACTCAATGGCGCAGACTGATAACTTCATGACTGCTCGTTCTACCGGTCTGTTAACTTACCGTAATACCGATTTCTTCGGTCTGGTCGATGGTTTGAATTTTGCTCTGCAATATCAGGGTGAAAATAGTAAAAACACGTCTAATGGCCGTGATGACCGTAAAGACAACGGTGATGGCTACGGTTTCGCTGCAACCTATGACGTAGGTTACGGTATCAGCGTCGGTGGCGCATACTCTAACTCTGCCCGTACTTCTGCGCAAAAAACCGCCTATGATATCAAGGCCAAAAAAGGCTCTGCTGCCTTAGGTGATCGCGCTGAAGCATGGAACATCGGCGCCAAGTACGATGCTAACAACATCTACCTGGCTGCTATGTACGGTGAAACCCGTAACATGACCCGCTTCGGTGGAAAAGTTGGTAACGATAATATGGAAAATATCGCTAACAAAACCCAGAACATCGAATTGACCGCCCAATATCAGTTCGACTTCGGATTACGTCCATCTCTGGCATACGTTCAGTCCAAAGGTAAAAATCTGTTCGGTGACGTTGAGCATGATGGGAAAGAATCCGACAGTCGCGATCTGGTAAAATATGTCTCTGTTGGTAGTTACTACTACTTCAACAAAAACTTGACTACCTATGTTGATTACAAAATCAACCTGCTGGATAAGAATGAATTCACCAAAGCAACAGGTATCAGCACTGACAACGTTGTTGGCGTAGGTATGATTTACCAATTCTAATTACCGCTGGTAAATAGATTTAGCTGAACAAGTTAAACACCATTAAGAGAAAGCAGCGCTTATGTGCTGCTTTTTTTGTCTTACGTTTTCTCTCTACTACTCCAACTTTTTCTCACTCCGCAAGCTGCCTCACAAGATTATCTTCTTTTTACGACAAATAGTTGGCAAACTGTTTTAGCAACGTTAACCTGACTACCCTTTTGGGCTTAACTCTGAGCTTTGGAATTACAAACATGTTTGAGAAAATTACCGCAGCGCCTGCCGACCCTATTCTTGGCTTAGCCGATAGTTTCCGTTCTGATCCTCGTACAAATAAAATCAACCTTGGTATCGGTGTCTATAAAGATGAAACAGGAAAAACCCCTGTTCTGACCAGTGTTAAAAAAGCTGAACAATATTTACTGGAAAACGAAACAACAAAGAATTATCTGCCGATTAGCGGCTTAGCCGAATTTGGCCGCGTAACTCAAGAATTACTGTTTGGCAAAGATCACCCAGTCGTTACAGATAAACGCGCCCGCACAGCACAAAGTCCAGGCGGTACAGGCGCTTTACGTATTGCTGCGGATTTCATTGCCAAACAGACTAATGCTAAACGCGTTTGGATTAGCAACCCAACCTGGCCAAACCATAAAAACGTTTTTTCCGCCGCTGGACTGGAAGTCTGTGAATATAAATACTATGACGCTGAAAAACACGCGCTGAATTTCGAAGGCATGCTAGCGAGCCTGTCTGAAGCTCAGGCAGGAGATGTTGTTCTGTTCCACGGCTGCTGCCATAATCCGACAGGCATCGATCCAACCCCGGCGCAATGGGCTAAGCTGGCAGAAATGTCCGCGGAGAAAGGCTGGTTGCCTATTTTTGATTTCGCTTATCAAGGATTTGCCAAGGGCCTGAACGAAGATGCAGAAGGTCTACGTATTTTTGCGAAAAATCATAATGAACTGATTGTTGCCAGTTCTTACTCTAAAAACTTTGGCCTGTACAATGAACGTGTCGGCGCCTGTACCATTGTTGCTAGTAACAGCGATACAGCAGAAAAAGCGTTCAGCCAGGCTAAAGCGATCATCCGAGCCAACTATTCCAACCCACCCTCTCATGGCGCATCTGTTGTCACCACCATTTTGTCAAATGAAGATCTGAAAGCAGCTTGGGAACAAGAACTAACTACCATGCGCGAACGTATCCAGCGTATGCGTCAACTGTTTGTCAATACCTTGCAGGAAAAAGGGGCAAAACAGGATTTCAACTTTATTAGTAGCCAAAATGGTATGTTCTCATTCAGCGGCCTGACAAAAGAGCAAGTAGAACGCCTGCGTGAGGAGTTTGGTATATACGCTGTCAGTTCCGGTCGTATTAACGTCGCTGGCTTGACGTTGGAAAACATGGCTCCACTGTGTGAAGCCATTGTTGCGGTACTCTAGTTAATATTTACCTTATAAAAAAGTCGCTGAATTTCAGCGGCTTTTATCATTCAGAAGATTCGTCATCCGACACAATTGCGATATTAATCTTATTGAGTGCATCAAAATGAAAATAGAACGGCTTGATCATCTGGTGTTGACAGTTAAAGACCTTGAAACCAGCAGCCACTTTTATCAACGCGTTCTTGGTATGTCGATTGTGACTTTCAGTGAAGGCCGTATCGCGCTGTCATTTGGTAACCAAAAAATTAATCTACATGAATATGGGCGGGAATTTGAACCTAAAGCTCAAACGCCGCTGCCCGGTTCTGCTGATTTATGTTTTATCAGCCTATTGCCTATAGATGAGATTATTCAACATCTACAGCAACATGAAGTTGAAATCCTTGAAGGGCCGGTTAAACGTACCGGAGCAAACGGAGCTATTATGTCCGTCTATTTTCGCGATCCGGATCAAAATCTGATTGAAGTCTCCAATCAGTTATAGTTGCCATCAAACAACTATCAGCCAGCCCTCAAATTGACACTTACTGAATATAAACGCTACACCACATCACCAACCTGGTACTTCATCCTGTAAAAATGGATTAGTCTGCCGCTCATAACCTAGCGTCGACATTGGCCCGTGCCCTGGAATAAATTCATAATCATCACCAAGCGGCAGAAGTTTATCTTTAATTGAGTTAATTAACTGCTGGTGATTACCGCGTGGGAAGTCACTACGTCCAACCCCCCCTTTAAACAGAACATCTCCCATATAAATCAGCTTATCTTCATGATTTACAAACACAACATGCCCTGGCGTATGCCCTGGACAGTGCAATACAGATAAATCAATGCCCCCTACCCGTAGCTCATCACCTTCATTTAACCAGCGATCAGGTTCAAATGACGGGCATTCTTCAATGCCAAACATTCGACTTTGAGCTTGCAAGCCTTCAATCCAGAAAGCATCTTCCTGCTGCGGCCCGTAGATCGGCACATTAAAATATTTAGCGACTTCCGTGGTTGCCCCAACATGGTCAAAATGACCATGAGTCAATAAAATCTGGGTCAATTTCAAACCACGGCGTTCTATCTCGGCGATCAGCTTCTCTGCTTCCCCCCCCGGATCAACAATTGCCGCTTCCTTACTCTCTTCGTTCCAAATAAGGGTACAATTCTGCATAAAAGCAGTAACAGGAATAATTTGGTATTTCATTATTTCATTTACTCCATAGTCAAAACAAAATAGTTACTCACCAGATTACCACGTCCTGACGGGACCTGTATCAATATGAACGAAATTACTGCGTGGATAGTACCCCACTCCCCCCGCTTTCATTTTCAGAGCAGCCTTGCAGATACGACTAAGCTCAATACCTTCAATATGAAAATCCATCGCCCGCCCGCGAGTATGGTAACTCTGTTTAGCCACACCTTTACTTTGCTTGCGCAACTGATTGTTGGTTACCAGTGAACGATAACCAGAAATGAGTTGTACAGGCTTATTAATGCCCATCATCATTTGCAGCAAATAGATCTGATCAAACAATTTAGGATCGATAATCTTAACTCTATTTTGACGGTAATCCCGAAACAGATGATCCAAACGGGCTAGCTCTTCTTTGTTGTAACGATAACCGTCAAAAAATTCGGCTTTAATCGTTTCACCTGTATGTAAGTTGTCAAAACGTAAAATTCGTGGACGTGGAGTGGCCAGAGTCGCAAAAGCATGCCCCGGCAAAAAACTCAAGCCTAAAGTAGCAGCCCCCACACAAAGCCACTTACGACGATTATGATCAATTATATCCATGAAGAAACGTCTACTCAGATTATGGAAAAAATAAATCACCAGGCAACTGGTCACTGGTCACTGGTCACTGGTCACTGGTCACTGGTCACTGGTCACTGGTCACTGGTCACTGGTCACTGGTCAGTATGACAACTAATAACAAAAATTAGTTGCATTTAGTTTTGTAAAGGTAACAACTTTGACAAAAACTGGGAACCTTGTTTCACACTATTATCGTAGTCATAAATATCGGTACGGTACTGAGGAACCCCCTGTTCATCTACCCAGGCAGTTAAATAATACAAATAAACAGGAATACGCTGTGGGATATTAACATAAACGGTATTACCCTGTTTCACGGTATTAGTCACTTTGTTTTGAGTCCAACCCACATCTTCCAATAACATATTCGCTAATTCTGAAGCCTTGTTAATCCGTACACAACCAGAACTGATCGCTCGGATATCTTTGTTAAACAGGCTATGGTTCGGCGTATCATGCAAATAGATAGCATCCGAATTTGGCATATTAAATTTATAACGGCCCAATGAGTTAGTCGGTCCCGGAGCTTGCCATATTCGATAAGGAAAGTTAGCAGGCGTAATCACTTTCCAATCAATAGTATAAGGGTCGATTACACTGGCATCAGCACGCCAATTTGAAAAGATAACGTATCCTCCCCGTTGAAAATATCCGGGATCATCAACTCCCCGTGGTGCGATATCTTTTCTTGCCAGGCTAGTTGGCACACTCCAGGGAGGGTTAATCACCACATTATTCAGTACACTACTCATAATAGGTGTCTTACGGCTTGGACGACCAACGATCACTTTCGAGTTCAACACTTCCTGATCATTAAGATAATAATGCAATGAATAATCTGGAATATTGACCATAATTCCTGTGGACACATGTCCTGGGATAATACGTAAGCGCTGGATATTAAGCGCTATCAAGCCAGCTCTAGTTTGAGGTGAAGTATTTAGCCAATCTCTTGTACGTTTACCAATTACGCCATCCGGCGCCAACCCTTGCCAATGCTGGAAATTTTTTACCGCAGTCACCAATTCAGGATCGTAGACATGATCTGATTGGGTTGTCAGTTCACTCAACATCCCAATACGAATAAGTATTTCTCTCAACACAGCGACATCAGAGCTACTCTGCCCCGGTTTTAACGCACTTTTATCAGAAAGCTGCGGCCACGGTTTACTATCAGCCAGTTGTTTCATCATCTCCTTGCGCATATTTTCATATTGAGGATGTTGTGGCGCCAATGCTGCAATATAAGCGGCCACATTGTGATCGATAATAGCTTGCTGCCACTGACCGATAACGACTGGTGAAGGCAATGCAATTTTATAAGGTATAGCGCTGTTATATAACACAGTGCGATAGAGCCAGCTTTGGCCCTGATGATCGACATCTGAGACAAATTGTAAATAACCTAGCATAGCATCCGACAAGATCAGATCACGTCCCATCGGATTCAATTGACCATCATTGAGTTCAGTCAGCCATTGGCCAAATTGCGGCTGAAACCCAGCCAATGCCAGTTCTGAAAGTTGTTGTTCAAAGCGCTGAACCGCGATTTCATCTTGCCACAAAGGTTGCATTTGATTGGAAGAATACAAGCTAACCAATTGGTCAAAGAAAACAGGCTTAATTTGTGCTGGTATCCAGCTTCGTAGCATTTTACGACGTTCTGTTTCTGAAATTGCGGCAGCTTGAATTTGTACTTGTTCAGGTGTGGTTGTTTCAGATATTTTTTCAACCTGCATTCTTGGCAGATTTTGAATATCACCTTCAATAAGCCTACTCTGATGCTTAGCTAACGCATATCCAGCTACTATTGATGTACTACAAATAACCGAAATGCACAGTGGCTTTATCGCTCTTTTTACCATATCAACATACCCATCTTCAGAACATTTTCATGAATTAATTTTAATTATGACAAATTCAGGCTCTAATCAAAGAAAAACAACAAGTTATTTACATTGTAAACTATTTATCTACAAAGGAAATATAATAAGTCATCGCCAGCCAATTCAGCACACAAGAGCAAAAAAGACGTCAAAGCGTCTCGTCTATATTCAAGGTATATACCCTATGGATTTCAAGATGCATCGCGACGGCAAGGGAGCGAATCCCCGGGAGCATAGCAAACTATGTGACCGGGGTGAGCGAGTGCAGCCAACAAAGAGGCAACTTGAAAGATAACGGGTATGCAAACCACTTTCTTAACTCAGCAGAGAGACCTATCTGATAACAGGTAGGCCCCCAATTTAACGCCATTCCTACGATAATTTCTGGTTTACGACAACGCGACTATCATGATGAAGAAGTGCTATCACATGAGGCAGTACCATATGCAGCGAGAAATGACTGAACCGCGATGGCAATTCGCTGGGATTGCTCCTCTGGAGTAGGTAAACCAATGCCCAAAGTAGCCTTAAGCCTTGGCGTTCCAATGATGCCATCGATAAACACCTCCGCAGAGATTTTCGGGTCTACTATGTTCAATTTTCCCTCCTTCATCTTTCGTAGCAGATATTCGACAAGAAAATCGACTATCTTTTTGACTCCCTTTTCATAATAGATTTTACCTAGTTGCGGAAAACGTTGGGCTTCCAGAGTGACCACCCGGTAATTTGCAATCATTGCCTCAGAAAGAATTACCGTGAAAATTTCCTCTGCAAAAATTGTTAACGCTTTCCCAATATCTGGTTCGGGATTCATGGTCTTGTCCAGATCGCCCTCAACCTCTTCTATTCTCTGCTTAACAACGGCTACCAACAGCTCTTCTTTGGAAGGAAATCGACTATAATAGGTTCCCTTCGAAGCATTAGCACGTTTCGCCATCTCATTGATACTGGCACCATCAAAACCCCGTTCTGCAAATACCTGAGCAGCAATTTTTAACAGCTCGTTAACTCGTTCTCCTGAAATTCTAGAGTACGAACGGGTTCTTTTGTGATCTGTTTGGGCTTTAGGTGTATTTGTCATGTAAAAAACCTAAATTTTTATTGGTACCGAACGGTACGGTATACTATTATTAAGACTATAGCAGTAACACAACCGATGGCTGTGATCAAATGGTCCTAGCCAGCTACAGTCACCATGATTCTTTCAGAATCACATCGTACTACTTATGGAGAAAAAAGAAATGAACGTTGGAATAATTGGTTCAGGGATTGGAGGAGCATGCCTGGCACATGGCTTGCGCAAAAACGGAATAAAGGTGAAAGTCTATGAACGAGGCTCTGCTACGTCATCCATACTTCCTGGTTATGGAATTTACGTCGATACATTCGGCCAGCAAGCAATGCAGGAATGCCTCCCAGAAACCAACTGGCTAACCTTTAAAAAGATTTCAAAGCCTGTTGGCGGACAGACAAGATTCTATGATGAGCATCTGCATCTTCTTCTCGCAGCTCAGAGAGATATTCACCAAGAAGATGGGGAAATCATTACCGAAGATCGAATGTCAATCAGCAGATCTGAACTTATAGAAGTACTCAATGAGGGACTCTCAGATACCGTGCAATGGAACAAAACGTTCGAGCGTTATGAACACATGCAAGACGGTAAAGTCAGACTTTTTTTCACAGATAAAAGTCACGAAGATGTTGATGTTCTTATCGGTGCGGATGGAAGCAATTCAAAAGTACGCAAGCAGTACCTCCCGGCGATAAAAAGGCTTGATATTGGCGTCACTCTCACCGTTGGGCGTGTGCGCCTTACCCAAGCTCTTGCTGCCTCATTGCCTCCCTATTTGCTAGATGGTTCGCCCAACAATATCGTGCCTAAAAGCCCTGGGGGATTGTTTGTCTCTCTATGGCGTGCTCCAGTCAATACCCGGGTAAAAGCCACATCGACAGAAATTGGCGATTTCGTCATGTGGGCCTATGCAGCAGCAACGAATAGCTATCCGAATACGATTACTGATTTTCCTGCGGAATCTCTGTGTGATCTGATCTGCTCCCGGATTGCTTCATGGGACCCAAACCTGCATACCCTGATTAAGCAAAGTGATATGGAAAACATCTCTGTGATTCGATTACACAGTATGGATCATCTCTTACCTTGGCGTTCTAGCGCTGTCACCCTACTCGGCGACGCTATTCACAACATGACGCCAATGGTGGGAATGGGAGCCAACACAGCGCTTCGAGACGCACTTTTACTTACCCAGACGCTGACTCGCGTAGCCTCTGGTCATGAAGAGTTAATCAAGGCGATTTCAGATTATGAACAACAAATGCGAACATATGCTAATGAGGCCGTTGATATTTCGTTACGTACCGCGCTAAATGCAGCTGATCGCTCAATGATCAAGCGAATACTGTTTCGAACTGTACTTCGGGTTGCACAAACTTTACCGCCAATAAAGCGAGTGCTATTCCCGATAACAAAATCTGCGCAACACCAGGGAAAAATAAAATTAGGTACTACACATTCTTTTGGTAGTACGCAATAAAGAGGCTTTCACTTTACCGCCAGATAACTTGAATAAACGATTAGCAAAGAATTTGCTGTAATATTGCGTCGTCCCAAGAATGGAGTCTGGTTTTGGTAAATCAGTGAGAACTTCTTTTTGAAAAATAAAGACTTGATAAGGCAGAATCGATTATTTACTATCGCAACGGCCAGAATATCTTTGTCTAAAAAATATAATAAAAATCCATGCCCGGATTATTTGGTCGATTTTTGCCAAATTTACAATGGCTTAACTCCATATTATCCGGGCTACAAAAATTTATGAAATTATATATTTTTAAATCTATTTTATTTAAAAGATATGAATTAAATTAATTTACCATTTTATATGGTAGATTCACATAATAAGTTATTCCGATTATCGTGCTTTGCATTTATACCCTATGGATTTCAAGATGCATCGCGACGGCAAGGGAGCGAATCCCCGGGAGCATAGATAACTATGTGACCGGGGTGAGTGAGTGCAGCCAACAAAGAGGCAACTTGAAAGATGACGAGTATAAATCCTTTAGGAGGCAACCATATCTTATCTCCTAATGTAACTGACAGCCAATTGGGTAGTACCGTTTTAGATTCACTTTCTAAAAGTCGGTTGGTCGATCCGGATAATGATTTTTTTGATAATGAAAAAACATCTGAGCAAGATGAGGAATGAATTAAACCAGTGATGAAAATTTGCCATTAACTTTCTGACTAAAAAATTTCTTTATTATGTTAAACTCGCTGCTTATATAAAAGCCTTAATCTCTCTGTATTTTCACTTCTAAATGGTCATGTCGAATTAAATAAATGTAAAATAATCTGAGGATAGCCAGAGGTATCTGGGTATATCATAAAGGCAATAACATCACCAAAGCCAGCATCGATACACTGACCCGTTACGCTCACGCCTGTGGTATTAAAAAGCCCGTCATCACCCTCTACTGAATAGCCAGCACTTTTGGGCTGGTCTACCTTTTATTTGGATGTAAGCGCTGGAACCACCGATAATCCTGGCATTCTAAAATTTTGGCGGGTTCCAGCTTCAATGTCCTGCCTGATTTTCATCGTTAATCCCAATATTAAGTATTGCCTATTGAACTTTACAGCTAAACAGACGGCATAGATAACGACTGTTCAATAGCATTCTCAATACCCGACACCGCCGTAACCACCAGCATCAACATACCACCGATCATGAGGATCGAAGCGAACAGGAACCCACGGGTCACTATCTGCACTTTAACAATCGTTTCATCCAACCAGTGCCGTGCAAACTTCGCCATTGATTGATCAAACCCCTGTAACCGCGACAACAGCCGCAGATAACTGATCGCCTCGTTATCGGGAAAACGGTAACCAGTATCGCGCAACGCCTCACCGAAACCGGCCCCCATAGAGATATGTTCAAGCGTGGCGGCGATACGTACATACAACCAACGTGAACCGGCCTGTTCCAGCAACAATTCTAACGCCGATTGCAGCATCATCCCTGAGCGGATCAACAGCGACACATTCAATATGAACATACTGCCATGAATGGTTCGGTAGAGTGACCACGGTGGGAATCGGTCAAGTTCCGTTCGTAACCGTCCGCCAAGAAAAGGCAACGATAATGCCACTAATATGAACAATATCATCAGGAATATCAGAGAATACAGCCCATAGTCATTAACAAATGTTCCCATCAAATACAAGGTATAAGCCGCACCATCCCAGGTTTCCGGCTTAGAAACCGCGGCCAATTTTGGTACCAGATTGCCTGCCACAATGTGCAACAATACGCATATCATCCCAATGAGCACTGCGGGATAAATAGACGCGCCGATGACTGCACGGCGAATTTTGCTACTCGCGTCGATCATGGCGATCGCATCCATGAAAGCGCTACGGATATCACCGGAACGCTCACCTGCGGCAATCACCGCCACCTCATTAGGACCAATCCATTGCAGCAAACTTTCTGCCAACGTGCTGCCCTGGCTCACAGCTTCATAACAACTACTCAACACCAACGCATAACCACAGTTAGGTTTATGGCCTTCGTCGCTGGCGACATTGTACATTTCACGTAATGCATCAATCAGCATGACACGATTCTCTAACATCATAATCAGATGTTCATAGAAACGGACCCGCACTTTCTTACTGAACTGTATCTTCACCATCCGATAGTTCAGTCTTGCAATAAAATCGGTCATGGACATATCGTTTCACTCTATTTGATGGATCGCAGGAATAATCGGCCCCATCACCCGTTCTGCGGCACGAGGATCGATTATTCCGTCATTTATTTTGCGAATAAGCGCGTCGATCTTGCTTAATCCCCCCATCTCCGAGATCCAATATCGAGTCGCTTCATGATGGTGACCTATTCGATAAGCTTGCATTAAACCCGGGGAAGTGCGTATCACTTCAGCAACTACCGTTCGGCCCACGGTGCCGCACTGTTTGCAATAGTCGCAACCTTTGCCCTGTAGACAAACCGATTTAGGCTGACAATAAAGATTCAGTCGTTTCAGCAGACGCTCGGAGACTTCCTGCTCGTTCCCTTGCAGGGGAACTTTACAATGAGGACATAACACTTGAATCAGCGATTGACTGACCAAACCAATCACCAATCGCGAATCCATCAATAACGACTCCATCACAGCCTCATCCTGCAAGCGGGGCAAGATCGCTAAAGCATCGTTTGCATGTATGGTGGTCCAAATAAGATGGCCGGTCATGGCTGCACGAAATGTCATCTTTGCAGTCACTGCGTCGCGAATCTCACCGACCATAATCACATCGGGATCGAGTCGCATTGCATCAGCAATCGCCATCGCCCATTCTTGTTCGATAATCAGACTATCGCCACGATCGCCGGTGATAGGGGATTGATTAGCCCCTTCAATTTCATATTCAGGCGGGTCTTCAAGCGTGAGCAGATGAATGCCAGCTTGCTCGGCTATCATCTTCTGCATCACGATCTTCAAGGTAGTGCTCTTGCCGCTACCGGTCGCGCCAGACAAAAGGACCACACCGGCCCGATGGTCCATGAGTTCTTCCAGTATCTGGCACTGTTCCGGCAAATAGCCAAGATCGCTTAAAGTACACACCGTGCCGGGGCTGTCCGCATACAACAATCGCAGCACCATCAACATGCCACGATCAAGCGGACGGGTATTAATCCGCGCTCCAGAAAGTCCGCACTCGGCCAAGAACTCATCCTTCATGCGCGCGCGCTGCGCCTGCATCGGTTTAAAAGTCGGCTCTGCCACGTCGCACATACTTTGATAGATAGTCGCACATAATCGCAACCCTTCTTCCGGCCGCAGTTGTCCTATCGGCCGCAAATAACCATCGATCCGGCAACGGATTTCACAATAATTACGGCGAGCGACAATATGCAAATCCGACGCCCGTTCCTCAGTGGCTTCACCGATTAAGCGAATGATATAACGCTGAACATCCGATTCAGTCCCTCCCAGTCCATGACTCTCGCCCTTACTGAGACGGTACAATTCCAATATGTTCCCCATGCCACAAGTGACAATTTGATAGACAAAGCCATTCCTTTTAACCGTCTCTTCATAGGCCAGCACATGAGGATCAAGTCGGTGGGAAGCAGACACGGCAAGTACGCATTGCCCCTTCTGCTGGGGCAACTCAACAAGACATATCAAACTGCGGTTAGCTAACTCTATTTCAAGCACTCCGCTCAAGGCAGATAAAACTTTTGCGCCCTGCCTGACCATACACAACAGATCGGAGCATGTTATTGCCATAAATATCTCCACCCATCAGTAATTAACGGTTTAACGCAGCGGCGGCGCAACCATTAAATCAAGGCTATCCAGCAACGATGCATCGTTGGTAGCAGTAAGACCTACATCATAGAATCGCCCCTGTTTGGAGAAAGTCACTACCCCGGTATCAATGCGGACCACTTTATAACCATTCGGCAACTGTTCACCTGTTTTCACATCCATGATGCCGCCTGAACGAAGCCGGAGCGTAGCGGTCAGAACCCCATTGCGCCCGAAGATTGACTTAACCAGAGGCAGGCCATTATTAACGGCTCCTTTATTCACCATCTTGGAAATTTTATCGAATTCAGCTTGAGCATTTGCCCTTGCGGTTTCAGCTTTAAGCAACATCAAATCCGTCTGTAACTTTTCCAGTTGCGCGGCAACGCTGTCAGCCGTTACCGCTGGCGATGCAGGCTTCTGCGCACCATGCTTCGCCTGAGCTGCCGGTAGCTCAGTAGATGATGTTTGCGCATATGTCAGGAAAAATACCGACGCCACAAATAGACTGATTATAAGCTGGCTAATTTTTTGCATAGAAAACTCCACTCAGCTTCCACTCAGGAAAACCATCAGATAACACAATTCTGGCGCTGGTTACTCTCAATCCAGGGAGCGGCTTACCTGAAAACAGGGCATCTGGAGATAATTGAGAAGTCAATGTCCAGTTATAAGTCTGCCAATCAGGATTGGCCCACACGCGTGTTTCTCCCTCCGGCAAAGGGGGCGGAGGCAAAACGGAAGCGCCCTCGGTCAAAGTTGGAGACGGCAAACCTAGCGCCTGAAAATAAGACATCAGCTCAATCAGCGCCTGATCTGTCGACTGCAATACATCGTCGTTGTTTTCCTGATCATGACTCTGCGACTGCCCAAACGGTATCAATACTTGCGCCTGTTCCCCACCATTGGAAATCACCGGGCCAGCCCGGAAAATATTGATAGCAGCAACCTGAAAGACATTGATCGGCATCCCGTCATGACGCTGATAACTCACAGAAACCGCATCAGCATCCAGCATAATGGATTCAACCTGCCACCCCGCGAGCGATAAGGGAACTTTGGCTAAAGCTTTATTCCATGCAGCAAACTGCCATTCCATTGTCGGCTGCGTAAGCCACGGATGCGGCGGCGGAACTTCCACCACCTCATTGGATAAATCCGGTACCCTTATTTGCGTATTCTGCTTATGGATGTGCCATATCCACCAACCGCCAGCTAACAAGAACACCGTACCTGCGGTCATGGCAAAGATCTTAATTTGATGCTTCGACATTTCGCCGGTTAAACTCTCAAGCTGACCGACAGATTTTCTCAATGCGGACTGTGGCAACAATTGCGCCAATGGCATCTCCGACCACGGCGATTCAAACTCCTTCGGCGCATAAATCACATTCCACACCCCATTGGCGCCCTCGACCAACTGCACCGTATCGCGCAATTTCGCTTCGATTTCTTCACGAGTGCCGATCAAATCACGTCCAGCCATGATCGCGCCCTGATGTACCGCTACCAATGCATAATGCCCATCAGGCAAATGAAACGCACCTATCCAGTTAGGCTTATCCACCGCTTTAGCAAGAATGGCCGCCAATGAATAACAACCTGGCGCTCCTGCCTCTTTTGGTACATACCCAATCTGTATACTTCGCCCAGCACGATGCCGGACAACCAAGGTAAACCCTGCGGCAATCCCATTTCTACGGATGTTAGAACGTGTTAACACAGTGACAGGCGGTCGCCAGATGATGCCTGCGACCAAAGTTTTACCATATAGTTTGATTTGCATAGCGCGCTCCGCGCCTGTTTCAGTCTGGGTCATTTTTCAATCTACCACTATAGGGGTAATCATGACTACGATCACATTATGGTTTCTTTTAGCCTGACGGCTCCCACCCAAGAATTGATTATCCGGGCTACCCAAACCACGACGGTCACTGGCATCCGACTGTTGCTCGAACCCTGATAACACCAGCGTTTCACCTGAATGTAGTCTCACCTTCTGACTGAATGCGCGTAAATCTATTGTCGGCAACTGCACCTGACCGGTCTCTTCCTTGCCGAATTTCTCCAGCCTCTTTAAATCGCTCAAACTAATGTTGTACTGCAACAATATTTGCTTGTCGGCCATTGCATAAGGCAGCATCAACATATTAAAACCCGTCGTCACTGTCGCCGGCTCGATCCCGACTGAAATACCGACTTGTGGCGTTGAGGTATTAGAAATTGATGAAACATAACCGGTCTGGGTTGCAACCTGCATCGGTACTGCTTGCAAATTCAGTGTAGTCACAGAAGGTTGAGTCACTATAGAAACTTTACCTTGAGCCGATAACGCCTTGATCAGTAACTTACTGTCACTAAATGGCCCCTTGAGAATATGAATATTGGTACTGATATCGCGCCCATCAGTAACACTGCTGCCCTCACCGCCCACGCCGATATGAGCGCTTTTATAGGCCAGCGACCAATCAACGCCATACTGATCAGCCCTATCGAACGTCAGGTTAAGGATCTTGACATTAAGCACTACTTGCGTTGTCAATAATTTGTTCTGCTGATCAATATAATCTTTAATTCTATCGAGTACCTCAGGTGAATCGGTCACTACCAATGATGCCGTCGCCATAGACAAAGTTAACTTACCTTCACCAGGCGTTAGCATATTCGATACCGTTTTTTGGATCTCATCCATAACCGAACGAGTCAAAGAAGTTGCGAGAGTTTGGGAACTGCCACTGTTACCGTTACCGCTATCGCCTCCATTTAAACCACCACCGAACGTGGCATTGGTCGTCGCTGTCACGCTGGAAGACAATGCATCCGTACCCGGCAATGCATATATTTGAAATACCCGCGTCTCTGTTTTGAAAATATGTACTACTCCATTGTGTACTTTCCAATACAATCCTGACGATAAAATGACCGAATCAAGCAAACCTGCCAAGGAGCCATGCCAATTCACGTTTATTCTCATCTCTTCTGATTCACCGCCTTCAGATACTGACTGCGCGTTCGAATTGTCAACAACAATCCCCTGACCATTTTCTTTCTCCTCCAATGCCGGCGCCGCACTAGGATGCACGGCAAACCGCGCATCAGCGCTGATCTGCACCGGCACGCCACAGATACGCTTGATCTTTTCCGCAAACTGACTCAGCGTCATCGGTTCAGCTTCCTCCAGAGTCAACATGCAGGAAACCGTTTCCCCCTCCTTCTTTGATGGAATCTCCTTAGTTGATACCCAATAACCATGCTCATGCACATGCACAGCCGTCATGGCGGGAGTATTACGTAACTCCTTAATAATACCGGTAGCATTTACCATCTCGGCATCTGCCTGCCGATCAACATTAGAGATTGCTGCACAACCTGACAGGCCAGCCGCTATGCAGGGCAACAACACCAATCTGGAAAACGTCAAAAACTGGATATGCATGTTATTACCCCCGAGCCTGGACATGAACAAGCCGCTGTTCCTGATAAATATCGACAACGAAAGGACGATTCGCCATCGTGTAGGCTTCGAACAGCTCGCTTACCGCATGGATAAACGTGCCATTAAAACGCAGACTAGCTCGGATAGGAAAATCATAGGAAGCATCCCATACCACTTGGTAGCCAGATCTACTGGCCCATTCTTGTGTAACATCACGCAGAGTTTGCCCCGGAGTTGCTGTCCATACCGCCGCCGCAGGAACTGGCGTCAGCATCGGTGTTGCATAAACGGCGACACTTGACATACAAACAAGCACCGTAAAAACATATGTAATTATTTTGTTCATCGATTTTTCCAAAAAGAAAAAAATAGCCAAACAACCTATTAACAAAGCCCAGTAACCGAAGGAAAGCCCGCTTGCGAAACAACAACTACAGTATTTCCACCAGCGCTCCGTCAGATACAAACTTCCGCACACCATCCGGTAACCGTCTGGCAAGCAAACTCTCTACCCGTTTTCCTCTACCGTCGATAAGTCTGGAACCCTGCTTAAAACCAATCTGATCGGGTTCAGCACTCCATTTAAGCAATTCTCCGAAAGCGCGATGCAGCAACCCATTGTCGCCGGGGAGGCTATTTTTGCGGAAAATATAGACATGAGCCCCTGAAACAAACCCGCCCCAGAGGCACTGGCTGGCAACGTTGTCACACCAGGCATCGGTATTCACCCACGTCATATGTCGAGCAGCCAATGCCTGCCGCATCTTGCGACTCTTGATCACGCCAACGGAATGCTTATTAAGCAATTGCGCGCCGACTGAAGCATAGCTACGAAACAGCGCGGCTACATCAGTCTTGGCACGCACTGACTGCACACGCACTTCATACAACAACTCGCCAAAAATCAGTTGCATGAAAAATACGACGGCAATCCCAACAATCGCTAATGGCCACATTTATGTTCTCCTATTACTCTAGATTGGTTAATGCCAAATCATCAGATGCACAAAATTCTGTTCATCAGTGATGACTTCTCAAAATATGGGAACTGTTATTAGAAGAATGGAATACGCTGGCAATATTATATTTGCGATGTGGTCCAGCAATGAATGTCACTATACAAGTTCTTGTATTCTTTCGATTTACACTGGAACTCGCTTCTGGATAATCCACCAGCGCAGATCGTTGAAAAACAAGCGGCAAATCAGATTCCTGGCTGTTGCCATTCTCATCCGCTTCATACACAGCCAACACGCAACGCATACGATGGTTATTAGAAATCGGAGGTGTAGAGACAGTGACTAACACAGGGGCATTTGAATTATTAAAAAAAGGCTGACTCCGACGGTTTGCTTTACCGCCACTGCCAGCATAATAGTTCCCTCCCTCTCCCTTACTTGACATTCCCGATGCAAGCCAATAACCACGGCTAATTACCGCTTGACTTGCCAATAACCGCCTGCCTCCACTAGCATCTCGCCATTCCAAATCTGACTTATCGACATTAATTCCCTGACACACCAGTAATTCCCCCTGCTTGCTCATGGACACATTACCTAACGCAGGGCACTTGCCGCCGACAAGATTTCCAGTTTGAGTGTTTATCACTAAGTTATTGCCAACAATGACATTCTTATCTGCATGAACATCACCGGCAGCCAAAGTCCCTTTACTACCGGGATTAGCATTACCATCCAAGATAAACAACGTGCCATGCTCTGGATTGACAACCACTTCACCGTCGCTATTTTGTTCAATATAGGAGGGTTTTCCCTGAGAGCGGGAAGAGAAGGCGATCTTATTCACACCATTAACCATGCCGGGGCCTTGCATCGACAGCATACCCACCTGCTCAAGGCCATTACCGCCCATATTGATGCTGGTTTCCATCCTATTCCACTCTGGATGTCCGCCTATTTTTTGTCGATGAAGCAAATCGCCCGCCAATGTCCCTGGGCCATAGATTGACGCATCCCGCATGAACGGAGCATAAAAAATACGGCCAACTTCCTTGGGTTGTTCATTGAAAAAACCAGCAAAAGATTCAGGCGCATTGACCTGACCATAACTATTCCAATAAGTGGCCGGATTACGATGATCTCGATTTCTGTAATCCAGATACAGACCGCCAACCCCAATCAATTGCGCAATCTTCATCGAATGTTCAGCAACATTTGGTTGTTTTCCATCAGCCATTGCCGGAACGGTATAAACCAACGGATCAATGCGTTTTTTGCCATTAGGCAGTATGACAACTCGTAATACGCCATCATATTTTTGACCAAGCGGATTGACCGTATTCTGGTCAAGCCCCGGCGGTAAATAAGGGGTCATCTCTGCCCAATTAATTGGCGCTGGAGTGGGTCCATGACTTAGAGCGACATAATTGTCATTAACATAATCCACCACCGCATCGCCAAGATGCTGGATCTGCCCGGCGACGACCTGATTCACCAACATATCACTCTGCCTATTCAGATAAATCACACCAACTACCATCATTGATGCCAGTACTATCAGAGCAACAGTCACTTCCAGCAAAGTGAAACCTGCATCATGGCGGCTTATCATCAATACAGATACAGACTCATCATCATGCATAAATAGTCCTTCTTAATCATTAAGTAAGAAAACCTATTCCATCCGATAAACTATTTATCCCCAAAGCGATCCCGCCCCAAGGGAACTACACTGCGGCCCACTCATGTCTGGCTACCTACTGAAAAGCGCCATAACCAACCCAGCGACAGCCAGACCTGGGCCGAAAGGTATCTGTGGCGCCATTCTCATTCTGCGTAGCCGCCAAATCGTCAGATAACTCATTAATGTGAAACTGGCTGCAAGCAAAATCACTAATGGGAGCGCCTCCACCCCCAACCAAGCCCCAAGCGCCGCCAAAAATTTAGCATCTCCCATTCCCAATGCATCACGCTGGCCCCATTGCCGAGCAATCCACGCCACCAGCCTGAAAAACAGATATCCGCAAACCGCGCCGCTGACGGCCAAAGGTAGCGCCACAAATCCGGCAGAATACAGATTGAACAGCAATCCTAACCATAACAAAGGAAGCGTCAGTTGATCGGGCAGCAACATATACTCGAAATCAATTACCGCCAGAGCAATCAACATCGAACTCAGCACCAATAACCCTAACAACAAGTAACTCCAGCCCAGCGCTAAAGCCAGTAAAGAAAAAAGTACCGCTACCGCGCCTTCAACCAATGGATAGCGTATAGAAATCGTGCCGTTACAGTATCGACAGAGCCCTTTCTGGTACAAATAGCTCAACAGGGGAATGTTATCGCGGACCGCTAACACGTGGCTGCAACGTGGACAATGGGAACGAGGAAAGCAGAGATTAAAGCTGGCAGCCTCGTGATTGATTTCAGAGAAAAGCATAATCGGCAGGCGGCAGATCACCACATTAAGAAAACTTCCGACACACAGCCCCAGCAACCCTGACGCCAGAACCAAACATCCGGTAGAAGATTGCAACCACCCTATCACCATGATGATCTCCCGGCAGATTCAGCACACAATGAACCCCATTAAATAAGGGAAACAACAACAAAACCAGAGAAACCGGCGACTTCCCTCACCAAGAAAATGCAGCTTGAGAAGCCTTCACCAAGCTTGCCAAGCCACATACCACATCAAAACAATCAATGTTCTAAAATCAATGTTCTAACTGGCGGAAACAAGCGTCACGGTATTTGCATCATTGGCATTACATGCTGATTCAATTTGCGCCAAAGTCGAATCTGGTTTAATTTCTATGCCAGATTGCTGCCCTTTTCCACCTCCGCCACCCACGGTCATTTTCGACCAACCGGCAACCCGCAATTTCAGCGAAAGTTGTTGACAAGCCTCATCAGGCACATTTTGATACTCAATCTTAAAGGTCTGAGCAGTGGTATCTCCCGGAGAAATGATTACCTTGCCATTCCAACTATTAAAAATAATCCCGCTCTTACCATCCTGAGTCATATTGGCGGGAACGACTTTGTAATCAATGGCAATCTTGTTATCCAAACTGTCATAGCCTTTGGCGCCATTTTTAATTGACTTCAAATTTGCAGCCATCTGAGTAATATTCGACGATTCGGTTGAGATTTCCGAAGCCCGAAACAACTTACCAATTCCGGCGGCGGCAGCGGCCAATATCACAATGCCGACAATCATCACAACCAATGCTTCAATCAGCGTAAAACCCGATTGACGCCTGGCGCCACGCAGTACATTGACTTTCTTATTCATGCTAATCACTCCAAAATCAAAATAACAGACGCATTACCACTCACATACCAACCAGATGAAACAAAACATTAACGCAATAATAACATACATTTAAATATTTAAAACACTTTAGTATTTCATATTGAAACTAATGTTATAGATTCCAATTAGAAAAATAAAATTGCTTAAATCGCTCAAAAATCACACAAACAATTGTTAAAAACTATCAAATATTTTAATTTCTATCGTGAATATCGATTAAAATTGATAATATAGCCTATTAAAAAACCAATGTATTTTGTCATACCAATCTGTTGAAGATAATTAATCATTAAATTTATTAATAAAT
>NZ_JAZGJN010000275.1:0-69389 GCF_038085095.1 Photorhabdus sp. P32
ATGAATTTCGAGACAAAGTGTTCAAATTTTTCACTACAACGCTACCTGATATAGCGGACTCGCTGACGTCCAGAATTAACGACCATTTTCAGGTGCTAAAAACTGCATTTTGAAGTTTATTGGGTATATATCACAGGGATATTTGAAAATTTTTTCGAAAAACTTATCTTTACTCTTCTTATAACCATTCAGATAATTATGCAATGGATTATTATTATTTCGATAATCCGCAGCATAATCCCAAACTAAATTTTTCAATTCACTTTTGAGCCTAGAAATCTCTCCTTTAGACTCATTAATATTATTAAATAAGACATTCCTTCTCTCATTTAAAGTAAAATTATTATTTTTTTTACTTTCTATTATTTTCTTTGCTTCTATATTTTCCTCATTCAAAGTGAAAATTCCCGGATGACTATGAGTATAAAAATTTCTTTCGATAAATTCATTATTATATACTAATATATCTAACTGATTCTTTCTCGGCTCATGCAAGCAATTCAAAAATTGGCTGTCATCAATTGATTGCAGATAACGCCCTAGAGTAGATTTCCCAGAACCATTTTGCCCATAAAATAAGTTCACTTTTTTATTTGTATCAATTTCAACAGCATGCTCTTTCAAATATGTAGCAACTCCAGATATAGTCAACGATTTAATCATATCATTTTCTCTCTAAATACACGAAATTCCCATGTTTTAACATAAAAACTAATATTTTTAAACACCTTATAAATTCAATTGACTACATACCTATACCACCGGTATGGTCGAGTGTCACACGAATTAGCCATAATAATTCTCAATTTCATGTAATTATAACACTTCCATATCTTTACATTTATTGTATACTATCCATTGTGAGCTGTCGTTTTTCCTATTTTCCTTAGCTATCCAGATTACATGCTTGTAACTGTTAGGTTTAAGGATTGTCAGTGGTCCGCACTGTCGTTAGAAATAACGGAGGAAATATGAACAGACAAAAGTCAGTCTTCGTTCGTAAATACCGTCGTTTTCGTTATGGGCAGTGGGAAAATGTGATTCAGCACTTCCGTTCTTGGCCTAGACGTTAATGATTAAGTAAGCGGCGGCTCACTCCTCCTTGCAACCCATTAATTACATTGATAATGACAGTGGAGAGGTTCCTTATTTAATACTTATCGATCTGTTACGATACGTCAAAACTGTAAACAAGACATAGATCCGATACTAACTGATATTTAGTTCTCGTTCTAGACAACAACCAACCCCTTGTTATTGCAAGTTTAAAATGCCACCCAATCCTGCAAGGCAGAAATGTCACCTTTTATCTGAAAGAATAGGGATGCGGGTTAATGATTTGAAGTCCAAATACAAAAGGAAGTTGCGGATGAAAAAAGCTTTTTTTTTCTTACTGGATAACTATGCAGATTGGGAAGGTGCCTTTCTTGCTAGTAGGCTGAATGCAAGCAAAGAGTGGACAGTAGAGACTGTTTCTCTAGAAAAAGGAACCTGTAAATCAATAGGTGGTTTCACCACCATGATTGATCATTCCATTGATACCCTTCCCTACTACGTTGATCTTTTTGTCTTGATCGGAGGAAATTCATGGCATATAGAATCAAGTAAACTAAATAAACTTATTTCCATTTATCTCAATGATGGAGTTGTTGTTGCTGCAATTTGTGGGGCTGTTGATTTTTTGGCGAGGAATGGAATATTAAATGATTATAAACACACTGGAAATTCCCCATATTTATGGAGAAATTATAATAAATATAAAAATGATGATAATTTTATTTTAAAACAAGTAGTTGTTGATAGAAATTTAATCACAGCAAATGGTACGGCATGTATTCAATTCTCAGAGTGCATACTAAAAAATCTAAATTTTGAAACACCAGATATAATTAAAAAAGATCATGAGTTGTTTCGAATAGGCTATTACAATTATCTTCTTCAATATGAAGAAGATCCATTTAAATAGACAGACATCAGTCCAGTAATATTGAATAGATATTTAACATACCTTTTTTCTGCATTAACTTTTCAACTTTCGGTTATAATTTGAAACTGACTTTAAATTATTCAGAATTGAACAGTACAGAATTTATGGTTCTGAGTTGCTCCTGATAACGCACCTGAGCCCGGCGTTTGGCATACTCTGACTTCTGTCTCGTTTACCCTGACGTTCCAGTTCATCCATTTTGTCCTGAGCGAATTTTAATACCGTGCCAAAACTTTTATTATCAACGATTTATCCTTATTTAATACAATCGAGCTCATCGAAGACTTGATAATTCAGTGACCAATAGCCATATTTAAACGCTAATGTGCCATCTGGATAGTCATAGACTTTGATATTTTCTCCGGCAATTCTTGAGTTTTCTTTTGTCGGTTCAATCAAATAAATCATTTTGTCATATCGGAAGGTTAACGATTTAGTCAGCTTACGAGTCTCTTGCCAAGCAAACATATCATCAAGTTCTTCGGCGCTTTCGGTATGTCGGACCAAAATCACTGTAATTCTCATGCAGCAGAGCCAACACCCGAAGTTTAAATGATTCAGGCAGTGCCCTGTTTTCCCCGATGACCGTGAGCTAATGCAGCAGTATCTGATTCACGATAACGATTGACGAGCCGTTGAACCTACCGTTCTGTCAGTTTCAGTTGAGCGCAGTATCACTCCGTCTCAAGCATTTCTCAGAAACCGCCTGAATAACGTTAACCCGATTTAATTCCTTATCTGACATAATCACCAACATCTGAATATCCTTCTTCTAGCAAAAGGGTTTTATCCTTTATGCCGCAAAAAGTGACATTACTATATTTGTGCTACACAACCACATCATGATTAACTATCTACTCTCATACGGCATAATACCAATGCCTTGAAAAAAATCATCTGTTCTCGAAATTATATTCTCACCCAATTACTCAGTAGTCATAATCTGCCGAGAACAGATAACCCAATTTAGAGTATTTATAACGCCAATTACAAGACACTTAGATATCATCAAATGTCACGTTTATTGCCTGTACCTAGCAGGAAAAACTTTACCCGACATCAACTCTGATTTCAGTGTGTGATAAAAGTTTCCCATTATCACGCTATTACAACAATTGTCTTTGCTATTCATTGAACAAATTATTCCGTATGATTTCAAAGTATCCTGAAATTAAGTAATCTACTAACGTACCTTAGAGACTTTCCTATACAAATAATGCCACCGCTTTTTTCAGAATAACATTATCTTTTGCCAGCTAGGTGATCTCGACTTTAAGAATACCATCCCAATCAAAGTGTTACCCCCAAGCTGTAACAACTTTAACTTATTTTCCATAATATCTAGCTCTCTATATCCATTTTTGATACTGCCATAGTATAAACATGTAGCTTCCTATTGATTACAGATCTCAACAAACCTCCATAAATAAAAACACCAGAAAATACATTAATTTTACTGGTGTTTTTGGATCTCAATGGATATTTATGGATTCTGAGAACTTATTCCCACTCAATAGTCGCAGGTGGTTTACCGCTGACATCATAGACAACTCTCGATATCCCATTGACTTCATTGATGATCCGGTTAGAAACCCGGCCCAGGAAATCGTATGGTAAATGCGCCCAATGCGCGGTCATAAAATCAATCGTTTCTACTGCCCGTAGCGAAACAACCCAATCATATTTACGGCCATCCCCCATCACGCCCACGGAGCGAACTGGCAAGAATACTGTAAACGCCTGGCTAACTTTATTGTACAAATCAGCTTTGTGCAGCTCTTCGATAAAAATAGCATCGGCACAACGCAGCAAGTCGCAGTACTCTTTCTTCACTTCACCCAACACGCGAACGCCCAAACCGGGGCCTGGGAATGGATGGCGATTCAACATGTCATAAGGCAATCCCAATTCCAAACCAATTTTACGTACTTCATCTTTAAACAGCTCTTTTAGCGGTTCCACCAGACCCAATTTCATCTCTTCCGGTAAACCACCTACGTTATGATGAGATTTGATAACGTGTGCCTTACCTGTCGCCGATGCCGCTGATTCGATGACGTCTGGATAAATAGTACCTTGGGCCAGCCATTTAACCTGAGTCTGTTTACTTGCCTCTTCATCAAAGACTTCAATAAACACACGGCCAATTGTTTTGCGTTTCTCTTCCGGATCATTAATGCCAGCCAGTGCAGCAAGGAAGCGATCTTCTGCGGGAACATGAATAATATTCAGCCCAAATTTGCCGGCAAACATTTCCATCACCTGATTAGCTTCATTCAAACGCAACAAACCATTATCAACAAATACACAAGTCAGGCGGTTACCAATTGCGCGATGCAGTAACAATGCGGTGACAGAGGAATCAACACCACCGGACAGCCCCAAAATAACGTGATCCTCACCAATCTGTTCACGCAGGCGTACAACGGTATCTTCGATAATAGAAGCAGGTGTCCACAGCGCTTCGCATTGGCATATATCCAGGACAAAACGCTCCAATATACGCTGCCCTTGATGGGTATGGGTGACTTCCGGGTGGAATTGCACGCCGTAAAAACGTTTTTCTTCATTTGCTATGATGGCGAATGGACAGGTATCAGTGCTGGCGATAGTGGTAAAGTCCTCAGGAATTGCAGTGACTTTATCACCGTGACTCATCCATACATCCAATAATGGTTTACCTTGCTCATTTAATGAATCCTGGATTCCACGGAATAATGCACTTTCCGCTTTAATCTCAACCTGAGCATAACCAAATTCACGCTCAGTAGAATCTTCTACCTTACCACCAAACTGCACCGACATCGTTTGCATGCCATAGCAAACGCCCAGAACTGGAACGCCAGCGTTAAAAACATATTCAGGAGCCCGTGGACTTCCTTGTGCGGTGGTACTTTCCGGGCCACCGGAAAGAATAATGCCGCTTGGGTTGAATTCGCGGATTTGCTCTTCTGTGACATCACATGCCCAAAGTTCACAATAAACCCCGATTTCACGGATACGGCGAGCAATCAATTGAGTATATTGCGAACCAAAATCAAGGATAAGAATGCGGTGCTGATGGATATTAGTTGTCATGTGCGGTGAATTCCAAAAAAACAAGTAACAAATAGAGATAAGTGGCCCTTATATGGGCCACAATAAATATGGATTACAAACCTAACCGGTAGTTTGGAGACTCTTTGATAATGGTGACATCATGAACGTGGCTTTCCTGAATACCTGCACCACTGATGCGAACAAATTCTGCTTTGGTTCTCAATTCATCAATAGTTGCGCAGCCGGTCAGCCCCATACAGGAACGCAAGCCTCCCATTTGCTGATGGACAATGTTTTTCAGCAAACCTTTATAAGCAACACGGCCTTCAATACCTTCCGGTACCAATTTGTCTGCGGCATTATCAGTTTGGAAATATCGATCAGAAGAGCCTTTAGACATCGCTCCCAATGATCCCATGCCACGATAAGATTTAAATGAACGTCCTTGGTATAGCTCAATTTCTCCCGGCGACTCTTCTGTCCCTGCCAACATTGAACCCACCATAACACACGACGCTCCCGCAGCGATGGCTTTAGCAATATCACCGGAGAAACGAATACCGCCATCGGCAATAACTGGAATACCAGTGCCTTCCAATGCTTCAACCGCATCAGAGATAGCAGTAATTTGCGGCACCCCTACACCGGTAACAATACGGGTAGTACAGATAGAACCGGGACCAATACCGACTTTAACCGCATTGACGCCAGCCGCTGCCAGCGCTTTTGCGCCTTCCCCGGTCGCCACGTTACCACCAATAATTTGTAGGTCTGGGTACTTAGCGCGAGTTTCACGGATACGTTGCAGTACCCCTTCAGAATGACCATGCGAGGAATCAATAAGCAGAACATCAACACCAGCGGCAACCAATGCATCAATACGCGCTTCATTGCCGGCGCCAGCTCCAACCGCAGCGCCAACACGTAAACGACCACGTTCATCCTTACAGGCGTTCGGTTTACGTTCTGCTTTCTGGAAATCTTTAACCGTGATCATGCCAAGTAGATGAAAGTTCTCATCAACTACCAGCGCTTTTTCAACACGTTTTTCATGCATTTTCTGCAACACAATTTCACGGGCTTCACCTTCTTTTACTGTCACCAGACGCTCTTTAGGCGTCATTACCGCAGTAACAGGCTGATCCAAATCGGTAACGAAACGTACATCACGGCCAGTAATGATACCAACCAACTCATTTCCTTCAGTGACAACCGGATAACCCGCAAAACCATTACGTTCTGTCAATTCTTGAACTTCACGCAGCGTTGTTTCCGGCGCCACAGTGACCGGATCTGTCACAACACCGCTCTCATGTTTTTTGACTCGGCTAACTTCTTCTGCCTGACGCTCAATAGACATATTTTTATGGATAAAACCCATTCCACCTTCCTGAGCCAATGCGATAGCCAAACCGGATTCAGTAACGGTATCCATAGCGGCAGACAACATTGGCACTTTTAGACGAATGGTGGAAGTCAGTTGAGTAGACAGGTCAGCAGTGTTAGGTAGAACAGTAGAGTGAGCAGGAACCAACAGAACATCATCAAAGGTTAACGCTTCTTTTTTAATTCGTAACATAAGCAATATCTCACCAATCTGCTGAAAATTTAAGGAATAAAATATTGCCGCGGCATTATACAGAACGTAATCGGTTGCCTCCAGCATTTTATCAAAAAATTTCTTGCTTACTTTATGATGCAGGTTAGTATCAGCACATTAAGTTATTGTTTTGAAATTTGATCTTACTCACATGTCACTATCTTTTAACACGGGAATTTTTTCTGTTAGTCGCCTGAATCAGACGGTTCGGCAACTGCTCGAAATGGAAATGGGTAGAATTTGGCTAAGCGCTGAAATATCCAACTTTTCTCAACCCTCCTCCGGGCACTGGTACTTCACGCTAAAAGATGAGCGTGCCCAAGTGCGGGCAGCAATGTTTCGCAGTAGCAATCAGCGGGTGACATTCAGACCACAAAATGGTCAGCAGATTTTGGTCCGTGCGGCAATCACGCTTTACGAGCCAAGAGGGGACTATCAGCTTATTGTTGAAAGTATGCAACCCGCCGGTGATGGCCTGTTACAGCAACAGTTTGAATTATTGAAACAAAAACTCAGTACAGAAGGGTTATTTGACCAAAGCCATAAAAAACCGTTGCCATCCCCTGCTCAACAGCTTGGTGTAATTACTTCAGCCAGCGGCGCAGCCCTGCATGATGTTTTGAACATTTTAAAGCGCCGTGATCCATCATTACCCATCATCATTTATCCGACAGCGGTTCAGGGAACAGAAGCGCCGTTACAGATTATCCGAGCTATTGAATTAGCTAATGAACGGCGGGAGTGCGATGTATTGATTGTCGGACGCGGAGGCGGCTCTTTAGAAGACTTATGGAGTTTCAACGACGAACAAGTCGCCAGAGCGATTTTTCACAGTAATATTCCGATAGTCAGTGCGGTCGGTCATGAAACGGATGTCACTATCGCTGACTTTGTCGCAGATTTACGCGCCCCGACACCATCAGCAGCGGCTGAGCTAGTCAGCCGTAATCAGCTCGAATTGTTACGCCACATTCAGTCGCAACAACAGCGGTTGGAAATGGCAATGGATTACTTCTTTGCCAAAAAACAGCGTATTTTCAGTCTGTTATCTCATCGTTTACAGCAACAACATCCTCATTTACGACTAGCGCGTCAGCAAAACTTACTGGTCAGTTTACGCCAACGACTCACTGACAGTTTACAGCGGCATTTAAAGCAAAGCAGCCTGGCTTATGAGAAATTACAGCAACGGCTCTGGTACGCTGAACCTAGCCCGCAGATCCACCAATATCGCCAACAGATTCAGCAACAAGATTTTCGATTAAGGCAAGCGATCGAAAGGCAAATCAGCCGTTCCAGAGAAAAATTTGCTATTTCCTGTTCACGGATGGAAGCCGTTAGCCCTCTGGCGACACTGGCCCGTGGTTACAGCATCAGTCAAACATCGGATGGAGAATTACTGAAACAGACTAAACAGGTACATGTTGGTGATTCTCTGAAAACTCGTTTACAAGATGGCTGGATTGAGAGTGAAGTATTGAAAATCAAGAAAGAACGGAAAAAACGATCTGCAAATCTGAAATAGCGGCCTTCCTTTGCCACTTATTTTTCCTATAAATAATCAGAAACGAATTTCTGCGCCGGCAATATAGGTCCGGCCCCGAGCGGTTTGCATAGCCGAAGTTTGCTCAGTCATTAATGGAGAAGAATTTGCACGATTAAGCGCTTCAGAATAATTTTTATTTGCCAAGTTCTGTATTGAAAATTTCAACAACACATTGTGATTTATCTGATAATCGCTATAAAGATCGACTATCGTTGGGATTTTAGGTTCTTCTTGCTGTACAACCCTCCCCTCATCATCAAAATTATATTGATCCGGGTCCAGCCGATGAGAATTACCGGTATATTTAACAATCGCACCAACACGGAGTTTCTCATCAAATAAACGAATACCCGTATCCAACGTCATAAAGCTATCAGGTAATTGTGACAACGGCTCTGCACCAAAATGCGCTGTAGCAGCAGAGGTTGGCTGACGAGTTTTTTGCCAGCTATAAGCCAATTTGCTATAAAACATACCCGCATCATAATCAGCAGCAACTTCATATCCGTGTATTTTTACCGGAGTCAAGCTATTGTGATAGATATACATTTTGATGTTAGGATCGACTTCATTGTAATCTGTCGAACTATCGGCTTTACATTTATTTCTATTGCCACATATAAGCCAGATATCACTGAGAATATAATTTTTTACTTTAGTATGATACCAAGCCGCTTTCAGACGGAAAATATCCCCCTTTACAATTAAATCTGGGCGGAAACTGTTAAAGCCAATTTGATAAGTGTCTGATGTCTCTCCTTTCAGAAATGGATTCATGGAGCCACCACCTTCATTACTATAGAAAGTCTCCTGAATATTCGGCGCTCTCATTGAACGGGCATAACTAACGAATGGTTGGAACTCAGGAATAATTTCTGCTGATAGTAAAACCCCTGGGTTAAACCCACGTTCTTTTAAATCTAATTCGGTTGCTCCTTGGGGAAAACAAGGAATCCGTAGATCACAAGCCGGTTTATAGCCTTTGACACTGTAATCCATATAATTAAACGTAATATCTGCCTGATAAATTCCACGATTTATTTTCAACCCACCATAAATACTGGCAATATCTTGTTTGCCACTTGGCGCGAAAACATTATTTTCTTTTACTTCGCCATCTGTCTTTTTATATTTTTCCTTTTCTTTTTCGTCTTTACCTTGACCAGAATAAACACTACTCGTTGTCCTACTATATTCGGTTTCCATCAACTTACTGCCAAATGTTAACTCAAAATTTGTATCTCCATAATCGAAGCGACTAATATTACTGATATCTATTGCATCTGACTTATTTTTAGCGTTGCTATTTAGCAACTTAAAAAGTGCATCGCCTTCATAGCGTTGACTACTCTCACTGGTGCTGACCTGTAATTTTATATCAACCCATTCACTAAATGGAGTATAATTGTATTTTACATAAATATCCCGACTATCAATATGGCGGCGGGTGAATTTATTATGATAGTTCCGACCGCTTATCTCCATATCATGAAATTCATTTGGTTCAATTTTTATTTTCATTAATTGCGAATTGGGTTTTTGTTTAAACGATTTATCTGTAACAAACTCATCGCTTAATACGCCATCGCCATTCTTATAATGTGCATCAATTGAATGCCCGCTGACAGCCAACATAGCGCCTACTGAACCTTCAGAACTGAAAGCCGGTGTTTTACCCGCAACCGCTATCATGCCATTATAGCCAATACCATTATTTCCATAAGCTGTTTTTGTGCGTACTCCCAATGAATTCCCAGCAAATATCACATCATCTACACCAATTGTGCGAAAATTAGCGCTACCCACTAATGCATTAACACTACCTGAGCCATCAGATTGACCACGGTTGACATCAACTCCGACAATAAAATTAGGATCAATGATTGTACCGAATTGGTTATAAGTAGTACCGTGCGCAGGACTCGTCGGAGATGTGCCATAAAAACTCTGGCTAACACCATCAACCATCATATTCACTCGACCAAATCCACTTAATCCACGAATATTCACACTCACCGTTCCCTGCCCCGGATCTATTTGCGTATAGGTCCCTGGCATACTGCGTAATATGCTATCCATTGATTGAAGTTTGGTATCTTCTCCTTTAGAACTGTAAGAACCGGGCCTTTCCATTGCCCGCACTTCGGCATCATCCTGCGAACCAGAAACCTTAAGGCTACTGAACTTCATTACCTTATCTGATTTCCTTTCTTGTTTTTCCTCACCATAAGCAAACCCTTGCAGCCCAATTAAAACCACACCGGCCCCTGCTATCTTTGTCATTATTTTCATTTCAATCATCCCAAATGCATACAAATCAATATTTGCTCACATACCAGTTTTTAGAAAATAAAAATGTTTAGCACTGATAAATTATTATCAGTGCTTCAAATAACAAACTTATATTATTTATTTCAGTTATCTTTCAATTGTGGAAAATATTTATTAGCATCATCCAGCATCAAAATAAAACTGTAATCCAGTGCAGTATCTTTTAATCGATTAAATCGACCTGATTTACCACCATGCCCGGCGCTCATATTGGTTTCTAATAACAGGACAGAGTCACCTTTCTTCATATCCCGTAATTTTGCTACCCATTTAGTGGGTTCCCAATATTGTACTTGGGAGTCATAAAATCCACTCGTAACCAATAAGTTTGGATAACGTTGGTGTTTTATATTGTCATACGGACTATATGATTTAATCCGGAAATAATCCTCTTTATTTTCAGGATTACCCCACTCCTCATATTCTCCTACTGTCAAAGGAATAGAAGGATCAAGCATGGTTGTCACAGCATCAACAAATGGAACCTGAGCAACCACACCGTGATATAATTCCGGTGCCTGATTAATCACAGCGCCCATCAATAAACCACCAGCACTCCCTCCCATCGCATAAACACGTTTGCTGTCACCATATTTCTGAGCAATCAGTGCTTTAGTCACATCAATAAAGTCATTAAAACTATTCGTTTTATTTTCGACTTTACCTTGTAGATACCATTTTTTACCCAATTCGCCGCCGCCACGCACGTGTACCAAGGCGTAAACAAAGCCTCGATCTAATAAACTCAATCGCGGTGAGCTAAATGAAGGGTCCATGCTGATACCATAAGCCCCATATCCATAAATCAGTATCGGGTTATGACCTTTTTCAAACAGTGATTTTCGATACACCAAAGATACCGGAACTTCAACGCCATCACGGGCCTTCACCCAAATACGCTGGCTCTCATAATGATGTTTATCGAAACCTTTGACTTCCTGCTGCTTAAGTAATTCCCGCTCACCTGTTTTCATATTCCATTGGAATGTTGAGCTTGGTGTCGTCATGGATGAATAACCATAACGTACAAAATCAGTATTAGGTTCAGGATTGTAATCAATCCATGCCATATAACTTGGATCATCAAACTTAATCTGTTTTTCTTGCTGTGTCTGCCAATTAATCTGACGAATTGTCGGCAATCCTTTTGTTCGCTCCTGTACGACCAACCAGTCATTAAACAGATCGAAATCTTCAAGATCACTATCTTGTTGCGGAGCAATAACTATTTTCCACGGTGTATTGATTGTTTCCGTCTGATAAAGTCCATAAGTTTCATTCTCATGATTTGAACGGATATAGAAGTGATCGCGGAAATGGTCAATATAATACTCTCTGCCTTCCTGACGAGGAGAAAATACTTGAAGTTCAGCTTGTGGCTTATTTGCATCAATCAACAAATATTCAGAAGTCGAATTACTGGTTATTGACAACATGATATAATCACGGGAAGTGCTTTTAGACACGTTTAAATAAAAACGCTCATCGTCTTCCTGATATATTTTCTGATCTTCGCTGGTATTGCTACCATATTGGTGGCGAAATACTTGATATGGCAATAAGGTTTGTGAATGTCTGCGCACATAAAACAATGTATTGTTGTCATTAGCCCAAACCATGTTGCCAGAAGTATTTTTTATTACATCATTATTCCACTGTTTATCCGCAATATCTTTAAAAGAGATCTGATAATTACGGCGTCCCTGCGTATCTTCAGCAATCGCAATACGTTTATTATCCAGAGAGACAGCAAAATTACTCAGTTGGTAATATTCATGCCCTTTAGCTCTTTCATTACCATCGACCAATACCTGCCAATCTGATGAGCCATCAACAGCTTTACGCTGATAAATCGGGAAATCTTTGCCAGTTTCATAGATTGTCCGATAAATATACCCATTATAAGTATAAGGTACCGATTGATCATCCTGCTTCATCCTGCCAACCATTTCTTCGTATAACGTATCCCGTAATGGCTCACCGGGTTTTAGCATCTGTTCGGTGTATTTATTTTCGGCGGTCAAGTAATCAATGACTTTTTGATCTTTACGATTATCATCCCGCATCCAGTAATAATCATCTATACGAGTATCACCGTGAATAGTTATATTGTGTGGTTGCTTCATAGCCTTTGGCGGCATAATTTCTTCCTCTGCGGCGGCAGAATTCAACCAGCCGCTCAATAAAAACATCAATAACAGCCCTTTAGTTTTCAGGGCAAACCGCGCTTGCTGCCTTAACATATTTGCTGTCCTTAAGTCGTTCAAAATATTAATTAGTTAAACTAAAATCAATAGGAAGTTCTATCGTAATTTCATTACCGTTTAAAACGGTATCGGGGGGAGCTGGCAACGGCTGCGCCCTTGCCAGAATTCGCTTCGCTTCCCGGTCTAAAGAATGGGTTCCGGAACGACGAACTACGTCACTGTTAGTAACATAGCCCTGTCTATCAACAGTGAATCTGACTGTTGGACGACCAGTGCGGTTTCTTCTCTGTGCATCCTCTGGGTAACGTTTATACCGATTTAAATGCCCGGCAACTTCCGCTTGCCATTGCGCACCCGCATCAGCAACCGCCTTTGAATCACTGTCATAAGCAGCGGCAACCCGCGAAGTCAGATTAGTGGAGGCGGCCGTATTGCTTACCATAGCAGCACTACTTTGAGATTTTTCACTCTCTTGTTCTTCTGCCTGCCGCTTCACTGGCAATGTTTTTTTAAGCTCTTCATAGTGCTTTTTCTGCTTTTTAGGTTTATGCACCAAAATCTGCGCCTGTTCATCTTTAATCAGCTCAGGCATCTTAATCTCATTAACCTCACTTTCCTGCTGCCGGCTGGCAACAGAAAGTTGCTGTTCAATACCAATAGGCTGTTTTTGTACCTGATGTGTCGCTTCTGTCAACAATGAAAGCTCCATCATTACCGATGGCAGCGGCATCAGGTCATCAACAGCAATTTCTTCCGGCTGGTAGATAATCCAGCCAATCAAAATGAAGTGAGCAGCAATAGCAGAAACGAGCCCTTTTTTAAAATGACCCGTTTGAAAGGCCGGGTGTGTCAGCGTCAACATGAATAATAGCGCATAATTTTAATTATCATTTAGTAATGATAATTAATTTCATATGCTAATGAAAATTATTTTTACCTGTATCGTTAACTTGAGCACATCCCTGTGCCAAGACCGCTTATACACAGGGAAAAGACCGCCATTGGTTTAAAATATCTATGGTTTTTTTACTGGTGTATACCAGACATAATCAGCATGTTGGCTATCCAATTCATTGCTTTTCTCAGCCAGAATCACAACAACAAGGTCCTCTTGAGGCGATAAGTCTTTAACATGCAGAGGAACACCCATCACTTTCGTTGCATGATATCCACCCGCAATCAGTGTGGCAGGAACCGGCGCTTTAAGTAACTGCTCCGCCATTCTACGATCCCGCATTTGCTGAATAGCTGTCATGGCAGATAACTGTTGTTCCGTTATTTCACCACCGTGAACATCTTCAATCACCGCTTTAATCTGCGCTTTGACATTTTCAGCAACAGAAATATTCCCCTGGAGGACCGGAGGATTACTGTAAGCTGCTTTAATTTCACTGCGATCCAAGTTTGCAGACAACAACGGATAAGGCTGAGATATAAGCTCCATGACCAATCCGCCATACAACTCCCACGGCCACCCATTTTGCCATGCAAGAAGCTCTTTTATACGGCTTTCACGCACGATAGGCTTAGTTTGCAACCAACTCTTAACTTTATTCACTTTTTGCTGCTGATCAGGGGTAATCATCTCTAACAGGACCGATCCCTGCTCTCTTTTGAGCGGAAGTTGCTGAACCAGCCAAAGCTCTACTTGATGATGATATGGATTATCATGTTTCTCACCCACAACGATCCGCTGATGTGATGCCAATCGATTGATCAATTCATCAGGCGTCAGGGCGTGACCTGTTTTAAGATCGATAATAACTCCTTGTTGAGTTAATTCCGGTGAAAGCGCTTGGAGAGTGGGTTTTTGTTGTACAGAGACACAGCCAGATAAGATGAGTAAACCACAGATAATCAGAGAAGATTTTACAACCGTGAGAAATTTCGTCATGTCCATTATCCATATTAATGTTTTTCGCATCATATATACCCTTCATCTTTCAAGCTGCTGCTTTGTTGGCTGCTTTCACTCACCCCAGTCACATCGTTATCTATGCTGCTGGGGATTCGTTCACTTGCCCGCCGCGCTGCAACTCGAAATCTATTAGGTATAGATGATAAGAATCGTTTACAACAAACAGCCCCTGTCCATACTAGGAACAGGGGCAATCAGTATTACAATGGATGAGTTTGCGCTTCAACTGCCGCCAGAGCGACCATATTAACGATACGGCGTACAGAAGAAATTGGCGTCAAAATATGTACCGGTTTGGAAACTCCCATCAGAACTGGACCAACGGTAACGCCTTCAGAACTGGTGACACGTAGCAAGTTATAACTGATACGGGCAGATTCCATATTTGGCATAATTAACAGATTGGCAGCCCCTTTCAATGGGCTATCTGGCATGATGTCACGGCGAATACTTTCAACCAATGCAGCATCGCCATGCATTTCACCATCAATTTCAAGTGAAGGTGACATCTTATTCACCAACTCCAGCGTCTGGCGCATTTTCCGTGCTGAGAGGCAATCTGTGGAACCAAAACTTGAATGAGAGAGCAGAGCAACTTTAGGTTCAATACCGAAACGGCGGATAGTTTCTGCCGCCATAAGGGTGATCTCGGCTAATTGTTCAGGGGTTGGATCATTATTGACATAAGTATCCGCAATAAAAGTATTGCCACTTGGCAACATCAGTGCATTCATTGCACCAGCAGTATGCACCCCATCACGGAAACCAAATACATTTTTCACGACATCGTAATGTTCACTGTAACTGCCGACGGTACCACAAATCAGGCCATCAGCTTCACCACGCAGTACCATGATCGCCCCAATCAGGGTTGGATTACCGATAACTGCCCGGCGAGCTTGTTCAGCAGAAACACCTCGACGTTTCATAATGTGATGATATTCCTGCCAGTATTTTTTGAAGCGCGGATCATTCTCATTGTTAACTACTTCAAAATCTTTACCTGCTTCAATATGCAATCCCAGTTTCTGGATACGCATTTCGATAACACCGGGGCGACCAATGAGAATTGGGTAAGCCAGCCCAAGAGAAATCAGCTCCTGAGTCGCATGCAATACACGTACTTCTTCCCCTTCGGCCAAAACGATGCGCTTTTTCGCTTTTTTAGCCTGAGAAAAAATAGGTTTCATAAACAAGTTTGTTTTATAGACAAATTCATTTAGCTTCTCGATATACGCCCCAAAGTCTTTGATCGGACGGGTTGCCACGCCGGAATCCATTGCTGCTTTGGCAACCGCCGGGGCAATTTTCACAATCAGGCGTGGATCAAACGGTTTAGGAATAATATATTCTGGACCAAAAAACAGATCCTGATCATCATAAGCGGAAGCCACTTCTTCACTCTGTTCCGCCAGCGCCAAATCAGCAATCGCATGAACACAGGCAAGCTTCATCTCTTCGTTAATGGTTGTTGCGCCGACATCCAACGCACCACGGAAAATAAACGGGAAACAGAGCACATTATTAACCTGATTCGGATAATCAGAACGACCAGTACAAATGATGGCATCAGGGCGAACTTGTTTTGCCAATGGCGGTAAAATTTCCGGCTCAGGGTTTGCTAATGCCATGATGAGTGGATCTTTGGCCATCGTTTTCACCATGTCCTGAGTCAACACGCCAGGACCGGAACATCCGAGGAAAATATCCGCACCCGGGATAACATCGCCTAATGTGCGGCTGCCATTGTCTTCAATCGCATAGGCAGCTTTAGTCTCTTCCATATTTTTATCGCGACCACGATAAATCACCCCTTTAGAGTCGCATACCACAATATTCCGGCGTTGCAACCCAAGCGCAACCAGCAAGTTCATACAGGCAATTGAGGCAGCACCGGCACCAGAAACCACTAAGCGAACGGCTGAAATCTCTTTTTTCATAATCCGCAAACCATTCAAAACAGCAGCAGTACAAATTATCGCTGTGCCATGCTGGTCATCATGGAATACCGGAATGTTCATTTTTTCCCGAAGTTTTTTCTCAATATAGAAACATTCCGGTGCTTTAATATCTTCGAGATTAATTCCCCCAAACGTCGGCTCCAGTGCCGCAATGATATCAACCAATTTGTCAGGATCAGACTCATCGACTTCAATATCAAATACATCAATACCTGAGAATTTTTTAAACAGTACACCTTTTCCTTCCATCACTGGCTTACCTGCCAATGCGCCAATATTCCCCAATCCTAAGACCGCACTACCATTAGATATCACTGCCACAAGATTGCCACGCGCAGTATATTTGTAAGCCGCTAATGGATCTTCTGCAATTTCCAGGCAAGGCGCAGCAACACCCGGTGAATAAGCTAAGGCCAAATCTCGCTGAGTTGTCAGCGGTTTAGTTGGAGTAACCGTGATTTTCCCTGGTTGTGGAAACTGGTGAAAATCCAATGCACTCTGTTTTAATTTTTCATCCATCGTCGGATCCTTTATATACAATCTACAATCTGGAGTAAGAGCAGGAGCAGTATAATAGGTACTGTGTGTCAAATCATAACATTGACAGCACCTTATCAATAAAGTAGCACTTTTTTGCTCATAAAAAACACTACCCAATTTACATCCATACCCCTACTTCATATAGGAAAATAAAGAAAGAAACATTACCATTTGTACAATATCATTTAAGTTATAATAACCGTAATAATTATTACATATAAAAACTCTCAATATAAATTCAATTAAAATAAATTTTATAAAAGAAAACAAATCTAATAATCACAAATTTAATATATTGATTTTTAACATTATTTTAAGATATAAAGTTATGTGTTTTTTGTGAAAATTACTCATCTTCTTTTTTTACTTATCAAACTAATTTGCGCTATTTATATTTTTATATCAGGATGTGCTTTCTGGACTTACAGAGCTATCAATTCTGTAAATCAATCGGTTTTGGTAAAATTTTTTCATAGTAATTTAATTTATGGCAGACCCATTCATTACTGCCTTTTAATCAAATTCAAAGTCTGCGTTTCGTGGCTTTACTTATTAAGGGAGAAGGAAAATGTATAACCATTCAGTGATGATAGTTGATGACCACCCTCTCATTCGCCATGGCTTGAAACAGATTGTAGAGCTCGATCGAGCGCTTACCGTGACAGCAGAAGCTGACAATGGTGAAGAAGCAATAAATATTGCATGCAAGCTGAAACCTGATGTCATTATGATAGATCTCAATATGAATGGTCTTTCAGGCGTAGATACAATTAAATCTATCCGTAGAAAAGGGATCAATTCCTATGTACTGGTATTATCCGTCTCAGATGATCGAAATGATGTTTACGCAGCTATTGATGCTGGAGCCAATGGCTACTTACTTAAAGACAGCGACTTAGATTCGTTATTAAGCAGTATTCGCCACGCTGCTCGTGGACAAACGGTATTTAGCGAAAAAATATACCAACATCTGGCTAACCGTCATAAACATGTTGATCCTTTATCTGAATTGACCAAACGTGAGTTAGATGTATTAAAAGAAGTTTCCAGCGGCATGACTAATAAGGAAGTTGCTGATGTCTTATTTATTTCTGAAGAGACAGTGAAGGTACACATCAGAAACTTATTAAAAAAACTGAATGTACGTTCCCGCCTGGCTGCAACAATCATGTATTTGCAACATAGGAAAAATGGAGTAGCCTAATACTTCTACCGAGCCGCTCCTTGAGCTTATTACCGAGGATCGGCTCTTCTCGTTGTTATGTAGAAAATGCTATGTAGCAAATGTTATGTAGCAAATATCCCCGATGAAACAAGCCAACAAAATTGAGCCTCCTCTCTGGTAATAAAAATCAGGATATCATCTGGATAAAACTAGCATTTTCCAGCATTATGTTTAGGTATTTAAATTTTCTTTAAGGATCTGTTAAATGATGTTGGATAAATCTTCTCAACCCGCTTTTACTCTCTATGGGATTAAGAATTGTGACACGATAAAAAAAGCCCGTCGTTGGCTGGAAGAGCAGGAAATTACTTACCTGTTTCATGATTATCGTGTTGATGGACTAAATGCTGCGCTTTTGCAGTCATTTATTGACAAACTTGGTTGGGAATCATTGATTAACACCCGCGGTACAACTTGGCGTAAACTAACCGATCAGCAACGAGCGACAATTAATAATGCCGACGCGGCAAAAGCGTTGATGTTGGAACAACCCGCTATTATCAAACGTCCACTATTAGTTTCTGCAAAAGGTGATTGCCTATTAGGTTATAAAGTGGATGAATATCAGCAATTTTTTGCTGAGGCACTTTAAAATGACTTGTCCTGTAATTGAACTTGCACAACAACTCATCAAGCAACCCTCTGTCAGCCCGGACGATAAAGGTTGTCAAGATATTATGATCGCCCACTTGCAAGCGATTGGTTTTACCATTGAGCGGATGCCCTTTGGCGATACAAACAATTTTTGGGCCTATCGCGGCACAGGCCCGACGTTAGCCTTTGCCGGACACACTGATGTTGTCCCGGCGGGCGACGACTCTCAGTGGGACCATCCCCCATTTGAGCCGACGATCCGTAATGGCATGTTATATGGCCGGGGAGCGGCAGATATGAAAGGCTCACTGGCTGCTATGGTTATCGCTGCTGAACGTTTTGTTGCCGCTCATCCCAACCACCGCGGTCGGCTGGCTTTCCTTATTACGTCAGATGAGGAAGCGAAAGCCACCCACGGCACCGTTAAAGTGGTTGAAACACTCATGTCCCGCAATGAACGCTTGGATTATTGCCTGATCGGTGAACCTTCTAGCCAGCATCGCCTTGGCGATATGGTGAAAAATGGTCGTCGAGGTTCTCTTACTGCTAACCTCACTGTCCACGGTATTCAAGGCCACGTTGCCTATCCGCATTTAGCTGATAACCCAATCCACCGTGCTCTTCCCGCGTTACAAACGCTGGTCAATACACATTGGGACGAAGGAAATGAATTTTTCCCGGCAACCAGCATGCAAATTGCCAATATTCATGCCGGAACAGGCAGCCATAATGTGATCCCTGGGAAGATGCAAGTTCAATTCAATTTCCGTTTCAGTACAGAACTGACTGATAGCCAAATCCGTGAACAAGTTGAAACTATCCTAAAAAATCACCACCTGAATTACACGATTGAGTGGATACTACCAGGCCAACCTTTCCTGACAGCCAAAGGCGAGTTAGTCAATGCTGTCATACAGGCAATAGACCAATATTGTGGCTATCAACCTGAATTATCTACCAGTGGCGGGACATCCGATGGACGATTTATTGCTCAGATGGGCGCTCAAGTTATCGAACTTGGGCCACTAAACTCAACAATCCATAAAGTCAACGAATCCGTCAGTGCCGCCGATCTGCAACAACTCAGCCGGATTTATCAACGCGTTATGGAGCAGCTAATCCAGTGATCACAGCAAATATGTTAACCGGCCTGGCTACTGGTCACTTGATTTCTCTCTCTGGCAATCACCGATTACAACCAGAAGCCGCCAATGCTTTTCTTACCATGCAACAAGCCGCTGAAAAAGCCGGAATTAATCTGCAACCTGCCAGTACATTCCGTGATTTTCAGCGTCAGCAAGCTATCTGGAATGGAAAATTCCGTGGTGAACGCCCTGTATTGGATGAAAACAGCCAGCCAATAGATATCACCCAGTTATCAGAAGGAGAACGCTGTAAGGCAATTCTTCGTTGGTCTGCCCTACCCGGTGGTAGCCGCCATCATTGGGGAACAGATCTGGATATCTATGATCCAACGATGCTACCGGATAACCAGAAGTTATTACTCGAACCTTGGGAATATGAAAATGGCGGTTATTTTGAGCCATTAACTCGCTGGTTAACCGAGAATATGGCCCATTTCGGTTTTTACCGTCCTTTTATCGGCCATAATAGCGGCGTCGCTTATGAACCGTGGCATATCAGCTACCAACCATTAGCCAAACAATTAGAAAAATTGCTGACTCAACAGATATTACTGGATGTATGGCAACAGCATGATATCGCAGGTATTGACTGGTTATCGGCTAACTTACCTTATATATTTGAAAATTACCTCCACGTTGAGCAGGAGACAACCTAATGCAATGGTTAGCTGACTATTGGTGGATTATTTTAGTTTTATTAGTTGGCATTCTTCTCAATGCCATTAAAGAGTTACGCCGCCTGGATGTGAAAAAGTTTCTGGACAATAAACCGGAATTACCTCCTCATCGAGATCTTAATAGCAAGTGGGATGATGAGGATGATTGGCCGCAGAAAAAGCCGTAGTCCACTGTTGCCAGTCTCTGGCAAGTTTCTGATCGAGACTTGACAACGCCTGTGCGGTTTCTTGCCGCCAGAGTTGCATTAATGCTTTATAGCCACTTAACTTCAATACGGTGATACATTGCTCAACACTCATTTGTTGCTGGAGATGATTTCTCAGCGCAATCAACGGCAAATCACTGTTCAGCAACAATCGTTGCAAGGCCGGCAATGAAGCGGAAAATGGTCGGTAAGCGAATGCAAAACCTGATAATTCCTGCCAATCATGCTGATTGAGATGGCGATCAATTTGATAACCGACAGGCAAGTTAAACCCAAGCTGGGATTCTAGCCAATGTGCATCACGAGCAAGCTGTTGTTGAGCTTGAATCGCCAAAACAATCCCCTGTTCACTCAATGGTAGAATCGCCATTGCTGTATAACAACCACTGCTGGCTTCCAGATGAGTTCCCATTCGCACTAATTGGAAGCCGCATTTCCGCCATAACGCCCAGAGCTCCGCAGTATAACCAAAACTAACAGAAATAAAATCCACGCCTTGTTTTTCTGCCCTTTCCCGTTGATACGCGATCATTCCCTGAGCAATACCCTGTCGGCGATGACTGGCCTGTACAGCAACCCGGCTGATCCGTTGAGATTTCAAAACCGCCGCCTGTGGTAAACCGCTATGGGCAGCTAACGATTGAGCAACCAAATTTCCTCTTGGACGACGCCTGCCTGCCCATATTTCATGGGCTAACTCAAGCGACAACCCGCCTTCTTCAACCATCCATAAAGCCCCCATTAAGGCATTATTTCCAACAGCGGCAACAAATTGCATACCTTTAGCATCAAGTAAACGCCGTAAATCTAAAGGTGAAGTTTTGTAGTGAGCACTGGTTAATATGCCGTAAAACTGCCTCAGCAATTCAGGCTGTTTAATCCATTGTTGCTGATGATAGACGTGATAACTGATCGCCTGATCGGCATCATTGACCGGAATTGCATCCTCAAACAGTAAAGCGCTTTCTAACCAGTTCTCCAGCGGATCATTTTCAGCCCAACGCACAGGAGCCGTCAGGTTCAGGATATGGCTATCAGGAATTCCTACGCAAAATTTAAGTAAAAATCCCCGCCCCGTACCTTCATATCCCTGCACAGTTGTGGTCAGCAATATCCGAGGAAAATAGCTGATCAATTCAGATAATTGAGGCATTGGAATAGCAGCGGCTTCATCGATAAGCAGCCAATCAATATCTGACACGCTATTTTGCCTACAATATTTCAGCAAATTATCTACGGCCCAGAATTTTCCCTTTTCCCCCGCATAGCGCCTGATAACTTCAGTTGTCGCCTTTGCCTGTGCAGTTAACCAGCAATTTCCTTGCCATTGCTGCATTAACATACCTGCAAGGGTCGATTTACCTCGCCCTCTTGGCGCAGTAATGACCCATACCCCCTGATTTGCCCGTAAAAGTCGCGCCAAAATGGCCTGCTGGCTGGCGGTTGGATTGCCATCAGGCAGTTGCCACGCGCTATGTTTCCACGAACCATATTGCCACAAACTATACTGTGGAAATTCAGGGATACATAAGGGATCATTTTGCCGCCATAGTAAAACTTGGGGATCGCTAACAATTTGCTGCTGAATATGCTGAACAAAATGCGGCGTTGGAATAGCATCTAACTGTTCGTTCCAACGGGCGCTATCCTTATCGGGTTGATAACGCCATTGGTTCCAAGATGGAACCATCATCACCAACCAGCTTCCGGCTTTCAATGCGCCTGCCAATATCGCCAGTGCTTCCGCATTAAAACCTTCGGTAGCGTCAAATATGCCGTGCAGATATTCCTGACCTAATAAACTGGCTGTCTTTTCCGGCAACACAGCGTTCTGTTTACGATAAGAGATCCATAACCAATCACCGGTAAATTTCTGTTGTAATTCATTAGCCTGTAAATAGCACCAATGATAATCTCCACTCAACACCAGCAAACGACGTAGCCCTTGCTGCTGCATTTCCGTCTGTATCACACTCAGTTGTTCTGGCAACATAACGGCTATGATTTACCAATCAACAATGACAAAATCCCCGCAGCAATCAGCGGCCCCACAGGAACACCTTTAAACAAGGCTACACCCAATACCGTCCCCACCAGCAAACCAGCAACGGTTGATGGCTGATGAGACATGAGTGAAACACCCCGGCTACCCAACCATGACACTAATACCCCTATCACTATCGCAAGTAACGATTTCCAATTCATAAACGAATTGAGGACAGCTTGTACGGTAATTTTTCCACTGGCGATAGGCGCCATAACGCCCACGGTCAAAATAAGTACACCGATAGTCAGACCATATTTTTCCACCCACGGGAAAAAATGATTCAGTGGCGTTATGCGGATAACCAGCAAGAGCAGCATTGCAAGCGTGACAGTCATGTTGTGGCTGATAATACCCAGTGCTGCCAACACTAGCAGCACCAGTAAAGTCGGATCGAGATGGCTCATAGATTTCAATACCCTACAACAGCCTATACCCGTTATCTTTCAAGTTGCCTCTTTGTTGGCTGCACTCGCTCACCCCGGTCACATAGTTATCTATGCTCCCGGGGATTCACTCCCTTGCCGTCGCGACGCATCTTGAAATCCATAGGGTATAATCCTATTTAGGCTAGGGTAATTTTTCCTTACGTTACAGAAATGACCGGTATTCTCGTATTAATTCAAACTATTAACAAGCTAATGTCGCACCACCATCAACCACAATATCTTGTAGCGTTATATGGCTTGCCAAATCAGAAGACAAGAAGAGTACGGTATGTGAAATTTCATTAACGTTTGCAATCTTACCAAGGGGAATACCCAATTTATATTGCTCAGGATACCCGTTAATCGTATTTTTTTCATCATCATCGGTTTTCCACATAGAACGCTGCATAAGCGTATCCGTCGAACCAGGCGATACAACATTACAACGTACACCAAATGGCGCGAGTTCTAACCCAACACAATGGGTTAAACTTGTCAGCGCTGATTTTGATGCACAATAAGCCGCCATTCGCATACGTGGAACATGTGCCGCATTAGAGCTGATGCTGATAATCGCGCCACTGCGTTGACGTTTAAAATGGGGAATCACTGCACGAAATAGATAAAAAGCCCCAGAAGTATTAACATTAATACAACGATGCCAGTCACTAATATTTAACTCATCAACATTGCCCAATTGCAATATACCGGCAGCATTAACCAGAATATCTAATTTGGCTGAGATAGCCAGTTGTTGGGAACAAATCATGTCGACCTTTTCTGGATCGCTGATATCGAGTTGTATACATTTATACGGCAAATTATCGTGCTCAAATACGCGATCGAAACCTATGACATTAGCGCCAAGCGCAGTAAAATCACGGGCAATTTGTTCACCAATACCGCGTGCCGCTCCAGTTACCCAGACGGTTTTATGGCTAAAATCCATTTGTAAATTTTGTTTATTTTTCATTTTATTTCTTCTTTAATTTTAATAGCGATTTATTATGCACTTTTTATAAATCCGATTTATCGAAATTTACTGATGAAATTATTTCTTTAGTACTCACAACCATTCCTGATCTTTCAGCAACATATCTTAAAGCCATGAGGTGATCTTCAAGCGTAAAATCCGCTATCGCATCACCGACTAAAAAAGGCTTTATATCTCTCATGAATGCGTCAACCGCAGTAATCATGCAACCAATATGTCCATACACCCCGCAAATAATTAATTGATCCCGCCCTAATTCTTTTATAATTTCTTCTAACGAAGAACGTTGAAACGCACTATAACGCCACTTAACTATCACAATATCATCGTTGGCAGGGGCCAAAGCATGGCTGATATTCTGTAAATGAGGTGATCTATTCAAGCCTTCTCCCCATATATCATTAAGTAATGCTCGCTCTTCACCACTTTGTACTTTAGGTTGTGCTGTATATATAATGGGAATCTCTTTTTCTTTACAAAATACTTTCAACAAATGAATATTTTCAATTAATCTATTAACTAAAGGGCTATTATTACCGAAAAACTGCAAGAAATAGTCCTGCATGTCATGAATAAGTAAAATTGCCTTATGAGGTTCGAATAACCAGGATGCTTTATTGCCTGGAAAATCTTTCGGCTGAGGTAACCTATAATTTTTCAATGATGGAATGGTCATTTCAACACCTTCATGTGATTAATTAATTTTCCAATTTATCTCGAATGATTTGTCTTAATAATCGTTTATTAATCTTTCCAACCGGTGTAACAGGCATAACATCAATAAATTCGAAACGATCAGGTAATTTATATTCCGCGATTCCTAGCCCTCTTAAATATTTCCGCAATTGCAATGCGTTTATACTCGGATCAGCCAGCACAACAAAAGCACAGCTTTTTTCTCCCATTAAAGGATCAGGCATCGAAACTAAAGCGCTATGGATAACACTTTCATGTTTGAGCAACAAAGATTCAATTTCTTCCGGAGCAATTTTTTCACCACCGCGATTAATTTGATCTTTCTCACGTCCGACTATACATATATCACCCTCTTTAGTCATATAGGCCACATCACCGGAATAATAAAAACCTTCTTTGTCGAATACCTTCGAATTGTGCTCTGGACTTTTATAATATCCCCGGAATGTATATGGCCCACGAACGATTAACATACCCGCCGAACCTGGCGCTTGTATATTGCCGTTATCATCAACGATACGCACCTCATCATCTTCACTCATTGGACGCCCCTGAGTGGTAAATATACGTTCATCATCGTCATTAAGCCGGGTATAACATACCAACCCTTCAGCCATACCAAAAATTTGTTGCAACTTACACGAAAAAAGTTTCGGTATCACTCGCGCCACACTTTCACTTAACTTTGCTCCACCGACTTGTAATAACCGAAGGCTTTCCAGTGAATATTCGTATTTCCGAATCCCTTGAATCCATAACGCAACAGCCGATGGCACCAGTGCAGTCATTGTGACTTGATGTTCACGTATGAGTGGAAAGCAAGTCGTAGGCCCAGGATCTGTTGCTAATATGAGACAACCGCCAGCATAAAATACGCCAAGCGCCCCCGGAGAACTCAACGGATAATTATGTGGCGCAGGTAAAGCACAAAGATAACGGGTTTGTGGTGTCAGCTCACAAATTTCAACACTGCGTCTTACGCTATAATAGTAATCGTCATGCGTCCTTGGAATTAATTTAGGCGTTCCTGTACTCCCACCTGAAAGTTGAAAAAAAGCGACCTCATCTGAACGTGTCACCTCAAAATTCAAAGGTAAATTTGTTGACTCTAACCACGGTTTTAATTCATTGGTATATTGTATTTTGCGACCATCAACGACGATATTTCTCAGCTGTGGACAATCTATTTTTAATTGTTCCAGGAAATCATCATTCTGCAAAAGTGGATGCTCTGACGAAAGTACAACCAGACTTGGATCAATTTGCTGTGCATAAGCAAATAACTCTAATTTATTATGGCTAAATAATGCATTAATAGGTACTACACCTATTTTCAGCAACGCAAAAAATGTAATATAAAATTCAGCTATATTTGGCAATTGTACAATGGCAGTATCACCTCTTTTTATTCCCGCTAACGTTAAATTTGTCGCTAACGCAGAAGATTGTTGATCAAGTTGATGATAACTAAATTTACGATCACCGCAAATAATCGCAATTGCTTCAGGTTGTATCTGACATTGTTTATAAAGTATGTCAGTTAAGGGCTTACCAAGCCAATAACCCTTTTCACGATAACGTTCTGCTAACTCAGCCGGCCAGGGTGTAAATTCAATAGACATGATTTTATTCCTCACAATAATATTCAATGTGTTAACAATAGTCGATTACTGTTTATGCATATTTACTTTATCCTCAACCAGAAATATTTCGAACTTTATTTTGTGAGCCGCTTCTAAATAAATGCATCTCGTAACAAACCATACTTAGCGCAAGCGCTCAAAATACAAATTTAATTATCTAAATATATTGCAAAATAAAATCATACTGCTAATAGTTAGTAACGTATAACCTTTAATCCAACAGGGGTAAATTATGTCATGCTTTCCTCCTGGGTATTGGGAACAATATCCGAATACTGCCACCGTGATCACAACATATACTTGCAATGCAGCTTGCAAAGAGTGTTGTTTTGAATGCAACCCCTCGGTAAAAGCGCGTTTAAGCCTGGATGAAATTAAACAATTTATTGCACACTCAAAAGCTAATTTTCCCGGTTTAAAGCTCGTGGTTTTCAGTGGCGGTGAATGTTTCCTGCTAGGTAAAGATCTGATTGAAGCCATTCGCTTTGCCTCAGATCACGGCTTATTAACTCGTTGCGTGACTAACGGTTATTGGGGAAAAAATAGAGAAAAGGCGCAAAAAATAGCCCAAGATTTAATAAATGCCGGCATCACAGAAATGAACATCAGCACAGGGAAAGATCACAGTGAATGGATTCCCCTTGATAGTGTAGTTACCGCGGCGGAAGCATTGGCCGAACAAAACATTACAACCCTGATTACCGTAGAGCAGGATACCGCTGATTCCGCCATTGCAACGCAAATCACCCAGAACCCGGTCATTAAACGCCTGAAAGAACAAAACAAGATTAATTTACAACGAAATACCTGGATGCCGTTTTATGACACCAGCGAAGAACGGAAAGATGTTCCAAACCGGGATCAGCAACTGGCAAAAGGGTGCGATCAGGTCTTCGAAAATATTGTATTGACACCACATGGTGAAATTTCCGCTTGCTGTGGGCTGACGTTAGAGCATATCCCTGAAATGAAACTTGGCCGTTTGCAAGGAGGCGATGTATCTCAACTTTTTAAAGGTCAGGAAGAAGACTTTATGAAAGTATGGTTAAGAACAGAAGGGCCGTATAAGATCCTAAAAAAATATCGCCCGTTGGATAGCAACATTAATCTGGAAAAAATCGTTCATCCCTGCCAAGCCTGTGCTCATTTGCATAAAGACGAAGGAACACGCCGCAATCTGTTAGATAATTATCACAAAGAAATCATTCCCGTGATGAAGAAATTTAATGCTAAAGAAAGACTGGATCTCATCTACTACTCAGCAGAAAAAAATGCCGTTAACTTAACTGAGGAATGAAAAATACGACAGGATCAAATCCATATTTTAACGTTATTACTAACGAATATCGCTAAAATAACTCTTTTTCGACTAGAAAATTTTTATTGAATGAGGTGGTAATCAAGGAAAGGCTTTATTCTTCTTTAGGAATATTTTTACTTACTATTTTGTGATCGGACTCTAAATAATAGCCTTTTGTCGCAAAACATATTTAGTCTAAACGCTCAGAATATAAATTTAATCAACTAAGCTATTGCAAAATGTCACTATCCAGCTAATAGTTAGTATCGTCTAACCTTTAATTTAATAGAGGATAAATTATTCTATGTTTTTCCATTGAGTATCAAGAATGATAGCCAAATCCTGTTATGATAATCATAATATATACTCACAATGAATATCGCAGGTAAGAAATATCAGTTAGATAATTAATTCACGAAATTATCTCAGTAATGAAGAAACTTAATAAGGAAAGGTTACATCTTATCTTATATAACGCTCAATAAAAAAAGAATTCCGTTAACTTATAAAGGAACGAATTATGAAAAGACGTACATTTATTGGCGTGGCTGCCGGCGCAGCTATTGGCAGTGTTATACCCACCGTTAATGCTCGCACTGATAGCAACCGCCTCTTTGGCGTGCCACGTTCATTACTCTCTCCCGGAGAGGTTGAAGAAAATAAGCTCAGGTTGTCAATGTCAAACGCCAAACTTCCGGTTGAAGTTTGGGAAGAGATCATCACCTATAACCGATTCTGGGAAACCCTACAACAGCAGCCTAATCTAGCATTAGAATACCGGGAATCACCGGAAAAAGTGCTAGCTGAATTTGGCATAGACAAAGATATCGTTAGCCCCGGCTCCGCAGAGGAATTACTGCTATTCATCACTTATGATAAAGACTTAATGAATGCGGTAAAAACTAATGACTATGAAGCGCTCTTTTCCCATCTAAAAACTTATGGCCTAAACGAAAGAGGCTCAAGTCTGAGAAGCCGAATCAATCACCATCTCAATCAAGATGCCAGCCTGTTCGCACATTTTAAAGAGAACATCGACGCCTATCAGCTCCAAGATACAAACAGTCCTCCTCTTATCCGGCTGAAAGAAATTCTGGAACCCTTAAACCATGAAGATGACACCAGTATTGAGATTGCTCGCCTTGCGGTAGGGGCCAATGTAGTCGCTGCGGTCAACGTGGCCGTCGGCACCCGAGTTGTCGCAGCAGTGAATGCGGCAGCGGCAGTTAACGTAGTCGCCTACTTAAGCCTGGCGGTACAAACAGCGGTTACGGTATGTATGGCGAATTATTTACCCAAACTTGATCATAGCGACCTTTCAACCGGCACGGCTTCTCTTCACCTTGCCAGGCTCTATAACAACCAAGAAATGGTCGATTCACTGGTTAAAGAAGCTGTCAGAAGGGAAATCACCGCTTGCCTGTTTGCGGCGCAAAAGTGTGGTTATATCAATCTGCCCGCAACACGTGAAGAACGCAAAGAAGTGATTCATCTCTTTACCGAATTATCTTTAGGAATGGCAGCAGCATGAATAATATCGTGGGATTAAATCCAGACTTCAAAGTCATATTAATGAATGTCGCTATGCTCGTCCTGATCGCTTTAGTTTTTCTGCCTGTACCCTACTGGCTCAGTAACAGCAATCCCAATAAGCTGGCAGCAAGTATCGCAACGACTCTCTTTGTCATCATTGCCTTATTTGTAGGCTATCAACTGTTATCAAATAAAGCCGTGATCAAGGAAGAAAAATTATTGATGAAGTCCGGGGTATATTCACACGAATGGGTTATTTCCTCATTACGCCGGGAAGAAGGCGTTTCCCTGGAAGATTTTAGCCGCAGTAATGGTATACATATTATCCATTATTCGTCTGGATACTATCACAAGGGAAAAAATAAATATTTCATTCTACGTGTAAGCAAGCGCCCTCTGATTTGCTTTAACTCAGAAGGTAATATTGGATTATGCATAGATGAATCTATTTTTGAAAAAATAAAGGGCGAGTTGCAAGGTAAAATATAGCGCCTATCCCAATAGGCGTAATTGTTGCAGACAGTTTGAACACGGACAGCGCGGAAAAACCGGAGCGTACACGTAGTACGTGAGGATTTTGAGCACTGCCTAGGTTCAAAATGGCAAATAAAATAGCCTATTTGGATAGGCAGACAGCGTGGAGCCGCAAAATAATGGAATATAGTGACAATTATTGGCCGTTGAATTATACACAGCTCCGCTTAGCTATTGCTAATACTGTTGCTGACGATAAATCTGTCTTTAATGTCGGTGAATTCGTCAGCTTCAGTGATAATATTAGCCTGGCAAGATTGAAGCAGGCCATTATCACCATTCATCAATTTAATGATGGGTTTTCCTTACGTTACCGTATTACCGAACACAATATTTTTCAGGAAAAGGACTCTACGCCGGTCGAAGTTATACAAATAAAACTGTCAGATCCAGCAGTAGAACCTGCGGCAAAAGCTGATTTTGCCAAGCGAACAACTCAACCGCTAGCGCCTGAAAAAGGGGTGACGATAAGGCATTATCTTTACTTTAATGATGTTGGGTGCTGTTTTTGGGGAATCATCGCGCACCATATCGCCACAGATTATTGGGGCATAGGTCAGTTAATTCACGATGTTTTGTCTTGCTATGAACGACAAACACACCCAACAGCAGCGCCTGTTTTTACCTATCAGGCTTACCTTAACGATGTTAAATATAAAACAAACGTGCATTATGCCAACAACAAAGAGTATTGGAATAATTACCTCAACCAACTGCCCAAATTAGAGGATTATGCCCGTAAACGCCTATTTCCCTCAAAAGCAATGAAAGTAAGCCGGCCGCTCACCGCAAACAACGGTAGTTTTACCTTTAATGATAAGTTAATGATGATACTGGCTTTATGTCTGCAAATGACCAAACGAGGTCGTTTATCAACAAGTATTATCAATTTACCTTTCTCTAACCGACGTGATAAAGGAGAATATCGCTATTATCGCCCGGCAATGAACACCTTACCTCTTATGGTTTCTTTGACTCCGCAGGCAACAATAAAACAGATCCTCGTAGCAATGCAGTCGCAAATTAGTTTACACAGCAAGCATAGCCGTATTGATATCAATGATTTAAACGATGAAGCAATTAGTCGAGCAGATCAATTCACTGCCGCCCCGTATGTCAATTTGCTGCACGAGCTTGAACATGATCTTATGAAAGATAATCGCGCTATTCGCGGTTGTATGACTTCCGGCGCGGTCAATAATTATGGTATTAACATCCGATTCTTTCCTGATGAGAAATCAGCATTAGTTGAATTGGATGTAGGGAGCCGCCTGTATAGTCATTTTGCCGCTCATGCTCTGCTCGAAGATTACTTACGTATTTATAGTATTATTGCAGAAAATATTAATGAAACGATCGAGATTTATTGGGAAAAATATAAAGCAATTGAACCAATGGATAATATTCTTTCTATCCTATGGCGGCCAGAAAATATTATCGCTCATCACCCGATCAAAGATAATATTATTTTCCGAATAGCAAAGATCGTCGAAATATCGCCGGATAAAAAATCAGTTATTTATGGGAATCAAGCAGAAATAAGCAGTGTACATTGCCTTAATTACCGTGAACTTTACCACAAATTATTAACTTTCAGTCAACTGCTACTATCCTGCCCGCTACAAAACCGAAGAGTCGCTGTATTATTACCCAGAGGGGTAGATTCATTATTATCTATATTATCAATCCATACTGCGGGATTATGTTTTGTCCCAATCAATATGACATTTGGGCAAGAAGAAATTAATAACATATTAAATAGCCTGAATATTTCTTTATTAATTACTGCCCGTCGCTATCATGAAAAAATAAACGGTATTAATAATACGCATTTTCTCTTTATTGAAGATATAGAAACTCGTCCTTCTGAGATATTCTTGGGAAATGATATAAAACGCCCCGCGACTCAAGAGGACGAAGCCTATATCTTTTTTACCTCAGGCACCACTGGTGTACCAAAAGCAGTACCGATAACGTTTAAGGGGCTTTATGCCTATTTGTCTGCGATGACAGAGCAGTATGGTATTAAACAAGATGACGTTATTCTCAATTTCAGCACACCGGTTTTCGATGCTTATATTGAAGAGGTGTTTGGCTGTTTTTATCAAGGAGCTACATTGGCGATTGCCAACGATCATATGATCGTTGAACTTAATACACTGTTTTCATTTTGCCATGCACAATCAGTCACTATAGTTAATTTTCCTACCAATTATTGGCATCAAATTGTCTTTTTCCTACATACAGCTATTAAAGAACTCGCCCCTTCGATTAGAATGACAATTATCGGTGGCGATCTGGCAATGGATAAAGCTATTCATCATTGGTTGGAAAAAGTAGGATGTGGCATTTCTTTGATTAACTCTTACGGCCCAACAGAATGTTGCGTTGTGGCTAGCAGTCACAAAATAGATGATAAATTTCAACCCGGTAATATCATTGGCAAAGCGCTAGCAAATACCACTATCGTTATTCGGGAATATGGAACTGACAAGATCATTAATGACAGTAGTGGAGAAATATGCATCCGTGGTGATTCTATCTGTGCCGGATATATTAACGACAATCAGTCAACTTCACGTAAATTCTTACAATTGAACGATGGAGAAATCTATTATTTAACCGGAGACCGTGGATTTTACGATGACCAAGGGAATTTAAATTTCATTGGTCGCCTGGATAAAGAGCGTAAAATTGATGGGAAACGTGTCGATCTGGATGAAATGCAAAAATTACTGACAACGGCGATCAATATTGATGACATTCATTTAACGATAAAAGAAAATGAAACTGGGTACCAATATATTAATATATTTATACCTGATGGTTCCTACTCAATCACACGTCACGAAATCGTCTCATTCTTACGTGGATGTTATCCAAAATTGCAGGTGCCTTTTATTGTTGAATTAGCATCATCCAATAATTCTGTTCCAGTGTCAGAATTGAATAAAGATGATAATATTTCGCAGATTAACGGGGAAAAACGAGAAATATTTTTTACTCTATGGCGGGAAGTTTTTGGTGATAGCGATAACGTTATTGATGAAGAGACTAATTTCTTTGACGCAGGCGGTACTTCGCTGAAAGCGTTATTGTTAATTAATAAGATCCAGCAACGCTTTAATTGTTCTCTGCATCTGGAAGATTTTTATCATGCCCCTAGATTAGGTTATTTATTACAATCTATCATTCAACAAGGGCAAATACCGATTTTAACCGATAAAAATAGCACTTGCCTGACAGAGCAACACGACCAATATTATTGGATTATCGATACTATCTCTAATCGATCAGGCGCTCATAATATCCCACTATATTATCATCTGTCCGGCGAGATTGATTTAAATAAATTACATTACGCTTTGCTGTATACCATGCAATATTTCCCTACCCTCTGCCAAAGAGTTACCATAATAGATGGGCAACTCTCTTTAACTTTCTCACCGGCTAGCGAAGAGAATCTGCCTTTCGAATATATCGATTTAACTCATGCTACCGGCATCAATATTGAGATTTCATTACGCAGAATCTTAAATGATATGGCATTTAAGCCGATGGCATTACAAGATAATCCACCGGTATATTTTAAGTTATTAAAAATAGCAGAGCATGAGCACTACCTTTTATTAAATTTCCATCATGCATTTTGTGACGGGATGTCGATTGCTCATGTGCTGCAAAAATTATCTTCCGCTTACGCAGATAATGTACCAAAGATTGAAACCGCTACGGAAACAGGCATTAATGTCATCAATCAGCGCATGTCAGACGAAACATTAAATTTTTGGACAGAAAAATTGTTCAATGTACTTTCGATTGCCGGACAACGTAATGATACATCAGAAGCTCATCAGAGAATCCGGGGCCGACGTTATTCAATGCCGTTGTCTCCTCAATTAATTGCCGCGCTATCCAACACGCAGAAAAAACATGCGGTGACTCTGGAACATATCGTGATTGGCGCATTTCTGATGACCATTAATTCATTACTCAATAAAAATGAGATTATTGTAGGTATTCCTTGTGCCAACCGCATTCCTCCCATATCGTTTGACAGCGTTGGTAGCTTCGCAACAACACTACTGCTGCCCTACGTTACGGCGGAAACTTCGCTAATTAACGTATCCAGATATGTCCGCGATTTTCTGGCAAACACGAATAAGCATTCCAATATCTCACTGGCCTATTTAAAACAACATCTTCACCACCACCACGGTATGCAATTGCCGGAAGTCACTTATTATTTTTCTTCTCAAATAGGGTTTGAAACTGATTTATATCTTGGTGAAACCCGTTGCATCAAGGAAAAAATCAAGGGGCTCAAACCTAAAGGAGATATTGCGCTCGAGCTGATCAATTTGCCAACCGGAATAGGGCTGGAATGGCTCTACGATGATGATATTTTCTCTGAAGATATTATCAGCGACATGGGGCTGTTTTTGATTGATTTATTGGATTGCCTAAGCACTCAGCATGACCTGATGTCTGGCGATACGGAACGATAACAAATAGTAAAATGGATGCTGATTGTGCTGGTTAAAAAAAAGAAATGGGTTGTTATCACCATCGTCATGAGCATTTTTCTTGCCGTGCTTTATAACAACTTTAGCCCCAAAAAAACATCTACGGTTATGACGGAACAAATTGTCACTGGAACGTTAGGTGACGTCATTACTACGGTAAGTGCTGCCGGTGTTATACAACCGACCAGACAGGTCAATGTTGGTAGCCAAATTTCAGGCCAGTTAACTAAGTTATATGTTGAGGTCGGGGATATCGTTGAAGCAGGTAAACTGGTCGCCAGCATTGATGATACTTTTTATCGTACTAAAGTTGAGGCCAGCCGCGCACGGTTAGAAAAATTGCGAGCCATGTTGCAGGAAGAACAATACGCCTATCAACTTCTGGTCATCACGGAAAAACGCCAAAGAGAGCTTAACCTGCGCTCCGCAACCAGTCAGCAACTGCTGGATGAAGCCGCTTTCGGCGTTAAGAAAAGTCAGGCAAGAATTGAAAGCCTTAAGGCAGACATCAGGCAGAATGAACATATTTTGCATAGTGAAGAAGTCAGCCTCAGTTATACCCAAATCTATTCACCGATTGCCGGCGTAGTAACTGCAATCCATGTTGACCCAGGGCAAACGCTGAATGTCAATCAACAGACACCGGTTCTCATGCAAATTGCCGACCTCAACAATATGACGGTTTACGCAAAAGTTTCCGAAGCAGATATTAACCAAATCGTGACGGGGCAAAAAGCCTCCTTCAAGATCTATAGCGCAAATCAGCATATATGGCACGGCAATGTTAAGAAGATTATGTATAAGCCCGATCTCATTAATAATGCCGTTTATTATACGGTGCTATTTGATGTCCCTAATAATAATTTCCTGCTCAAACCCAGTATGAGTGCGGATGTCACTATTGTGACCCACGAAAGCATCGGAGTAGTAACCATACCCAATGACATACTGAATAATAAACGGCATCAACCTTTGAATGATGATCTAACCACCTATTTTTTACGTGAGATGAAAGAGGGAAACGTCGTAGTAAGAAAATTGCTGATCGGCCATAATGACGGAAGACGTTCAGTCGTTGTCAATGGATTGCAGAATAATGAGCAGATCGTTGTACTTTCCAAACAAGATAATCTTGGGGGTAGTCACAATGATAACGCTAAATAATATCTGCAAAACCTACGGCAATGAAGGTAAACAGCATCTGGTCCTGAAAGATATTTGCTTAACCATAGACCAGAATGATTACATTGCTATTCTTGGTCGCTCTGGCTCAGGGAAAAGTACCTTACTGAATATAATCGGGCTTTTGGATATCGCCAGTGCGGGAGAATATCTTATTAACGATCTCACGGTGACTCAGCAAAAGATTCACTCATTGGCACTTTTACGGCGAAAATATTTTGGCTTTGTTTTTCAGAATTATAATCTGCTTGAAAACTACCGCATTGATGAAAATATCTCAATGCCCATGTATTACTTAAAAAGAAACTTTGATTATGACAGAGAGCATTTCCACTACTTAATCGATCGCCTCCAGCTTAACAATTTATTAGATAAATACCCGCGCCATCTGTCAGGAGGAGAACAGCAACGGGTTGCTGTCGCTCGCGCCTTGATCAACAACCCCAAATTTATTATTGCCGATGAACCTACCGGCGCATTAGATACCACTAATGCGACCAATCTCATGCAACTTTTTACTGAATTACATCATAATGGATGCGGTATTATCCTGGTAACACATGACCAAGCTGTCGCCAAATATGCCAAACGCAAACTATACCTGGATAATGGTTGTCTGGTGACTCAATGAGCATGAGTAAAATAACCTTAAAATTCAATGTTTATTCGACGGTTATCCTGTTTAACCTCAAGATGGCGGTACGCTCTCTTGCCGCTCATAAAACACGCGTCTTCTTGACGCTATTATGCATTGCCATCGGGGTAGCTTCGATTGTGATCATGCAAGCAATTGGTACAGAAACCAAGCATCATATTGTCAAGATGGTCTCTTCAATGGGAAGTAATATCATTTCAGTAAAATATAAGAGACAGGAAAACGGCGCTTTCGATTCCCATCATGATTATCTAACACCAGAGGATATAACGTCACTTTCAAGTCATCCCTATATCAGCCACAGCACCCTGTTTTATACTGCGTCAGGAACAATAGTTTCCCCACAAAGCTCTGCTGATGGTCAATTGATTGGCGCCAATGCAGATATCGCGATTATCCGTAATCTAGTGATTGATCGTGGACGTTTTTACACGCCACAAGAAGATGCAGCTTTGGCAAATGTCGTTGTTTTGGGAGCCTCTCTGGCCGAACGACTTTTTCCACAAAAAGAAACCGCATTTGAGCAGAACATCAAGATCAATGATATCTCGATGCAAGTTATTGGTATCTTGACACAGAAAGGCGAAGGCATGGATGCCGGTGTCGATGATGCCGCATTTTTGCCAAGCAATAGCTATCTGGTACGGCTGTTCGGTCATACGCCTCCTAGCGGCATGGTGTTGAAAGCCAAAGACGCCTCTCATATTGAGCCGGTTAAATACGCTGTTGAACAACGGTTGTCACGGTTTAAACATCAACAAAGCTACGAGATACGTAATACCACGGAATTATTGAAAACGTTGCATGAAACCCAATCAAAAATTAACCTTTTCCTATTGTCAATATCATCAGTGACCCTCTTTGTTGCGGGCGTCAGTGTCATGAATACCATTCTCATCAGCGTCAGAGAACGTAGAAGAGAAATTGGTATACGACTTGCCGTAGGAGCAAGTTATTCCGATATTTTTTATCAGTTTCTTACCGAAGCATTTTTGATTTCATTCTTGGGAACACTATTAGGATTGTTATTCTCATTTATTGGTTTCAGAATTTTATTACTATTTGATATTGCGGTTGGTTTCTCTTTCTATTCCTTTTTACTCGCTTCCCTCGCAGCCTGCTTTATTACCGTTGTGTTTGGTGTATATCCATCACATCGCGCAGCCGCATCAGCGCCAATCGAAGGTATCAGAGAATTGTAGCTTGTTTTGTTTCATAACACTTTTTGGAGACACAATGAAAAATCAGCTTATCTATGAAATTTTACATCGAGAAATCAGAGCGCTTCACCCAGAAGCAGAGGAAATACCGGAGGATGAAAATCTTTTTGATATCGGTTTCGATTCGGTAAAAATGCTGATGCTAGTTGATCGGCTAAATTATGCAGGTTATCCAATCAACTTTGCGGATTTAGCCCGCTGGCCGACAATCAACGATTGGGTCAAGCTGCTCGCAAAAAATGAATAGCGCTGCCTATACCCTATGGATTTCAAGATGCATCGCGACGGCAAGGGAGCGAATCCCCGGGAGCATAGCAAACTATGTAACTGGGGTGAGCGAGTGCAGCCAACAAAGAGGCAACTTGAAAGATAACGGGTATATTTCATGACGAATGGCGAATGATCCATGTAGTCAAATCTGCAATTACCTGCACCGGGAACTGACCTGGGTGCAGATAATCCTCTCCACCATCGCACCCCATTGTGGGCAATAAAATATGATTCAATCCAGTGTAGAGTTTGAACTCTGCCTGCCTATTATTTTGCAGTGCCGTTTTCCACATCGTGAAATCAACATTATGCAAAATCTGGAAATCCTGATCTCCCTGAGCAAAAAATAACGGCATTGCAGGCAAGCTGTTTAAGCAGTCAAATGCATGATAATTCTCAATCTGTTTGAGATAACTATCCGGCACTGACAAAAAGCTCGCAAGAGATACTGTATCTTGCTCTTTCCCACTGGGTAATTGGGATAAAATCACCCGGAGTAAATTACGGAAAGGCGCCGCCAACATCGCAATGCCCGTAACATTTAAACCCGATTTTTGCTGTAAGTTCTTTGCAATTAATGGGCTGACATATCCGCCTAAACTGTGCCCAACCAGAAATACCGGCACATCGTGTAATTCAATATGTCCCATTAAACCGGTCAGAATGTTACAAGCATCGTCAACAATTTCCGTATTGAGATCGACAACTTCAGGGTCCATATTTCTCTGCCGGATACGGTAATAGCGTTTGTCAAAACGTACACTCGCAATGCCATATTGACTTAATTCATGTGCCAGCATACGAAACAGTGAATTAGGCCCAACATCATAATCCATCGAATGAGGACCAGAACCTGCAAGCAATAGTACAAGTGCTTTGGCATCATTATGTGGTGATGGCAAACAGACCAAACCATCCGGGACATCTCTAAGACCAAACGTCTTTAACGTTTTTTCAATAAAAATACCCTGTTTTGTATATGCATCAGGTATTGGGCATCGAGATAACGTGAGCGAATCAATTTGCCGATCTTTAATCCCAATATAAAGATTGAGCTTTCCATTGAGAGTATTTAGCCGCAGATGACAAGCACCTTGCTGCTGATAAATAATATCGATATCTGAGTTACACAAACTGTCTGCCAATACAGTTAAAGCTAAATCATCAGCCGCCATACGCAATGATTCATTCATTAATTCCCTGGCTGCTTCCCATTGCTCATTAAGCAATGTGGTTATTAATATCTGTATTTCACCTTCCAATGTGGCAATTAAGTTTTTAATAAGCATGTAATTACTCAACTTTCTACGGCCACAACCGTGATGTATGCGCTAAAGCTAAAATCCAGACAGTTTCACTACTGATCTCACTCCCATATTGCCTCGCTATCGCAAAGCGCCTGAGGTGTCCAAATTACGTTCACTTACGAGCCTTAACCTGTTCTCTTCGAGCCGCAAAAATCGCTTTTACGTCGCTATGTTCAACACCATTACCCTCTTTTACAGATTGGCGTGCGATATCAACCTTTTCCTGAAGGAAAGCACGATATTTATGACGCTGGACATATTCATGCATCAGTTCACGGACAACTTGAGAAGCTGGGCGGTGTTCTGCTGCCGTAGCAGCCATAAAGTGATCACGCAGATCTGATTCAAGTTTCATAGTAAAAACAGCTTGTTTACCCATAGTCCCTCCTCGTTTGATATAAAAAAATATATACCATTTCATTATTGACATCCACTCCTACCGACTTAGCCAGAAGTGGATATCCAATGGATTATGCTAATTCTCTCCGCTGTTGAACGGTAACAATATGATCCGCTTTAGCGAGAAGATCGGCATTATGCGAGACAACGATCCACAGACCGGGCCAGCGCTCAGGTAAAACCGCCCATAAACGACGGGCTGTATCCATATCTAATGACGAATCGCAGTTATCAACAATATAAACGTCAGCGGGACGACATAACATCCGGGCCAATGCCAAACGTTGACGCTGGCCGCCAGATAATTGACCAGCACTGCCAGAATTAATGACAGTATCAAGCCCTTCTGGCAATTCATATGATCCGGGCGTCAAACCGACTGCCTCCAGCGCCCGCACCATGACATCATCATCGATATCCTTATCACCCAACGCCAGGTTTTGTCTTACGGTTCCACCAAAAAACCCCGCCTTCTGCCTGGCATATCCGATACGTGGATTCCGCCACCAGTTTTCATTTCCCAGAACCTCTTTGTTATTCCAAAGCACACTGCCGGAACTGGATTTTTCCAGACCAATCAGGTAACGCAAAAAGGCGGTCTTACCCGAACCAATATCACCAACAATGCCAATAACCTGATTAGCTGTTGCCTCAAATGAAACAGGGGGTTGGTTTTTTGAATATGTCAGATGACTAACGCTCAGCTTATGCAGAATTTCATCTTGCCCATATTCTTTGGTTTCTTTTTTATCTACTTTATTTGCCAGAAACTGTCTGATTCGTCCGTAACACACATCAGCATTTTTGTAATAGGCAACTGACCGGCCAAAGAAAAGTATCTGTTCACTGATCCAGCCGATATAGGTCAAAAACAGTGCCAAATTACCTACAGTAAAACTGCCATCGACAATTCGTTTGCTCACTATCAATAAAACAGCCGACGTCCCAAGTATGACAATATTTTTGAACAGCCCAGAAAGAAGGTCAGTAAATACCTGATGTTTGGCTTGAATAGCCCGTCGATTGACAAATTTCTGCGATAACCGCTCAATCTGCCCCTCCATTTTGTTGCCAAGGCGTAGATCGCGTATTCCCGTTAAGACATCAGTAATCTTGCCGGCAATGTCCCCTTGCGATTGACGTTTACTCTTCTGTAAATTCCCTACCTTGCGTTTAAGTATCGCCCCGACCCACAGGCCCACAATCATAGGCATAAGAGCAAGTGTGGTTATTATGTCAGTGTTGATAAGCACAACTAATGCGATAATTAAAAGTAATGCACGGTAAATAAAATCAGAGGTCCAACTCAGAAATTCCGCAATTTCATCACTATCATCACGAATACGGTTTAGAATATCGCCTTGAGAAAAAGCCTGTCTCTGATTGTGGGAACAATGGCTCACTCCCCACAAAACCCGCTCTTTCAGATAAGCACTGACCTTAAAGATCAACGTAAAATCAAAGGTTAATCCCAAGAATAGAAATAGCGATCGCAAGACCATAGTCGCAATCGCAGAGGCAAGCAACCACCAGACGACAGGGTTAGTTGGCTCATTCATCGCTCTATCAAGTAATTTACTGATTTGGTAACCAATCAACAGAGGAAAACCATGCATCAGTGTCCACACAAACATGGTAATGAAATAGAGAGGAGCAAACTTTTTTATCAGCTCAGTCAAGGCCGGCAACATTTTAAGTTTAGTTGATACATTAGATATAGTCATACCATGAGCCCATGATTACTCGTTAACATTGCGATTTCTGTTTCAGGGATTCGTTGTTGAATCCGCCCATCATCGATAATGATAATTTCATCAACAACCGAAAGCGTGTGAAGGCGATGTGCAACCATCACGACAGTGCAATTGCGGCTTAACTTTTCAAGCAATTTCAGCCAACTCTCTTCCGTTCGGGGATCAAGTTGAGAAGTTCCTTCATCAATAATCACTAACGAGCAATGCTGTAGCATCACTCTGGCGCCCGCTATCATTTGGATTTCTCCTGCTGATAGCATCAGACCATTAGTACCAACCTGTGTATCAAGACCATCAGGTAATGCCCTAACCCATTCAAGCGCATCTAATTCTTGCAGAACCACCCAAATTTGGTCGTCAGATATTTCACTACTGAAAAGCGTTAAATTTTCCCGCAATGTTGCGGAAAACAGATGAGAACGCTGGCTCAAGACAGCAATCTTTTTTGCAAACTCCTCAGGTTTAATCGTTGAGACATCGACATTGCCAATTGTCACTCTTCCTGAATCAGGTCGCGCAAATCCACACATCAAATTAAGAATGGTACTTTTTCCCGCCCCCGTTCTACCAATAATGCCAATCTTACTCCCCGGCGCGACGTAAAAATTAACGCCATGCAAAACTTGCGCTTCTTCTCCGTTATAACTGAAATCAACATTATCGAAATGGATCGAGAGAGGACCATCAGGCAATAAATTATCCGATGATTTATCAGGAGTACCTTCATTTAACATTTTTGCCGAAAGTGACAAAGCAGCAAACAATTTCTGTATCAACTCTATTTCTGATGACATATCCTCCACCGGTTCCCGAAGTTTATCAACGTAGAGATAAACCATCGTTAATGTACCGATACTTAAACTGTTCTCACCAAGTAACTGAAGCCCAAAGCCAAACCCAATACCGAAACAGAGGGCAAAAAAGAGCTGAGTAATTGGCCAAAAAGCCCTGCCGCCAATATAAGCGCTACGTTCAAATTTGAGCAATATTGACAACATTTTACGAAATGCAATGGCAGGCCAATGCGCCTGGGACAATGGTTGTAAATCATCCATTGCATGTAATGAATCACCGACAAAACCAAAGATTCGGGCTTTTTCATTTCGCGCAATTAGCCAGCGACGAACAGAAAGTCTGGTTAATTGAATCAACACATACGCTACTAGTATGACGACGACAGTTATGGCAATACCTGCCTGAGGCATAACGCTGAATATAATTATCAATGTCCCTAATGTCAGCGCTAAATTAGCGATGGCTTTGAAGCCTGCTTTAGAAATCGTTTTTCCTATAATATCTGCGTTACCTTCGATATTTTCCAGTAACTCTCCCTGCGATCGTCGTTCTATTTCCAATACAGGCAACACTGTCATCACATGGCGAAAAAGCTTATATCTAATGGTATCAGCAATACCCCAACCGGCTTTGGTGCTCATGTAACTGGTTACCAAATTACCGATAACACCAATCGACGCAATAAAAACATAAATGATTGCCAACATGATAAGTTGATCAACAGTCGTCCCTGATGTCGCCTTATCAACATAGTTCCTGATAATATAAGGACCGCTTAGATCACACGATAATGTAACGGTTAAGGCCAAAAACGCACATAAAACAGTCCCCTTAAATGGTATGGCGCTTTGTAACAATATCCGCCACACAGTTAAATTCTTTGACATCACGCTTTTCATCTTTAGGTTATGGCACCTCATCAAAATTAACGATGTTATTTGCAACATCAGTGTATGCAGCCAACATCAAGGTTATTAATAACAGACCGATCACAACAGTAAGATCTGGTTCACATTTAGCAAAATGCAATTATCGCAAAATACCCGCATTTATCACGATCTGATTGAAATGTTTATAAACACTATCACAAGAAAATAGCCAAAAAATAAAATTGATACCTTATTCTACAATGTCAATACCTTTATTAGGTTATTTAATATACTAAATGTAAAATATCTAGCCAATATGAATAATAAACAATTTATTCCAAACGATGAATCATAGATGGAGTAAAAAATAACAATAATTCCAATGAATTATAATGATTTTTTAAATATATAGCGATTATATAAATGAATTCCTATTCAATATTAACATGCCTTAAATTGTTCTAAACTTAAGCAAATCACCTCTTACAAAGAGGTAGTCTATTCTATAATTGGATTAATTCATATTAACTACTTCATTGTCGGATAATATTTGGTCATAAAAAGCCAATGAAAAAATCACAACCAGAATCACTTGGGCCAATAAAAAGGGCCTTGCGGCCCTAGGTAATCGTTTGCGTAATTAGTCCAAAATAACACCGATACGACGCGCTACTTCCTCATACGCTTCAATTAGGCCACCAAGGCTTTGGCGGAAACGATCTTTATCCATTTTGTCCAACGTTTCTTTGTCCCACAAACGGCTGCCATCAGGAGAGAATTCATCCCCTAGCACTATCTGACCTTTGAACAAACCAAATTCCAGTTTGAAGTCAACCAAAATCAAACCCGCGTCATCAAACAATTTGCTCAATACTTCATTGGCCTTGTAGCTTAATCTTCTCATTTCAGCCAGATGTTCTTTGCTAACCCAGCCAAAAGTTTCACAATAAGATTCATTCACCATTGGATCGTGCTTAGCATCGTTTTTCAGAAACAGATCGAACAGAGGTGGATTCAATACCAAGCCTTCCTCAACACCAAGGCGTCTGACTAATGAACCCGCAGCCCGATTGCGAATAACACATTCAACCGGCACCATATCCAGCTTTTTAACTAATACCTCAGTGTCCGATAACAGACGCTCCATTTGCGTCGGAATCCCTGCTTCTGCCAATTTGCTCATAATGAAATGGTTAAATTTATTGTTCACCATCCCTTTACGATCAAACTGTTCAATACGCTCGCCATCCAATGCTGATGTATCATTACGGAACTCCAGCACTAGCAAATCAGGATCATCCGTGGTGTACACCGTTTTTGCCTTTCCACGATACAACTCAGCTTTTTTTTGCATCTTATATACTCCAGAGATATTACTACCATAGATAAATAATAAAACAGATTGTCGATAAAATCCTGTCCAAAGGGCTGATTTTTTCTATAGTTATCTGATTAGTCTAAAAAACACCCAAATCTCATGCTAAAAAACTGCCTCCCTTCCCTCTCAGTTCCAAGGTAGGCTGATGACCTTTGAAAAACTTTCCTCAAAAGCCATCCGGTGAAATTTTCTGGATCGTTAAAAACCCAAAATATCGTGAATACTTTAGACATCGTTTCAGGAAGAAATTACGTAGAGGGGATATTCTTAACATAACATCAAGCTCATTTTCCGTATGAGCTTCCAATTAAATCAAAGCGCTGACTAAACAGCCAACGCCTTATCAATATTTTAAGAGGACCTTCTGCCCCTCTATTTTACACCTATGATCCTGTGTTCTGGCTGAAAGCGGCTTTCAACGCTGCAACTAATTCGTCATTTTGTGATTGGGTCAACGGTTTACCTTTATCACTAATAAACTGTAAGCTGCTCCGATTATTCAAATCACCAACCTGTAATTTGTAATCGCCTTCACTAATGGATGGTTCACTAACACCCATTGATTTCCAGCTAGATGAGCTGAGGCTTTTATAAGTCACAGTAATAGCCCCGGTTGAACGGCTGCGGCTACCCACTTTCATGCCTAATTTTTCCAATGCTGCCGGTAATCTATCCCAAACAATATTATATGGCGCACGAACAATCATCTGAGGTAATCCAGAAGTATCACCGCCGCTCTGTACCTCCAATGGACCTAGATTACGCGCTACAGAATCATCGCTAATGCGTTCGCGCTGCTGGTTCACACCTTCAATTAATTCATTGAGCATCAGTGAGTTATAACGCTGGATTTCAATAGGATCAGTGACCTGTCGATCACCTTGTCTCAGCCCTTCATTAGTAACGGATAATTCAATCTGATAGCTCTGGCGTGCGACACTAATACGATGACGAGTCTGATATGGAACATTTTCATCTGCACGCGGCCAATCGATCCAATCAGTTGTCAATGTCTGGCTAGCATCATCGCGTTGGCTAATTGGGTAACCTTTTTTCAACAGAACATTGTTAATCTGTGACCACAAATGACTATTCTCAGGAGTGCTTTCAAGTAGCAATTTACTGCTCTTTACACTGTTTTCAGTACGGGAACCACTCAACAGGGCCAGTGCCTGAGATGGCGGGCGAATATCAAGCGCTTTCCCAACCTGCCCTTTAGAGGCTATTGCTGGAATATCATATTCACCATTCTGCAATGGCAATACCATACCCGCAGGAACTTTCAACGCCTTCAGGGGAGGTGTTTCAAGATATGTGTCATCATCATTGACTTGGCGTTTATAACTTTGGTCGCCAGAACAGGCTGCCAGTAACACGACAAGCGACATACCAGCAACCTTTATCACCTTCGATTTTTGCAACAATATTGCCATTAAAATTCCCTAAATTTTACAGTAATCCGGCCGTTTTCAAGGCTTTTTCAACTGAGACTTTTCCTGCATCCGTCAATGGCGTCATCGGCAGACGCACGGTGTCACCAGCAATCAAACCCAATTTGTAACATCCCCATTTAACTGGAATCGGGTTAGGTTCAACAAATAGCTGACGATGTAAATCCATCAGGAGATTATTTACCTTACGCGCCTCTGCAAACTGGCCGTGTAATGCCAATTCACAAAACTTAGCCACCTCAGGCGCTGCAATGTTTGCAGTAACAGAAATAACCCCTTTGCCGCCAAGCTGAATAAAATCCAATCCACTTGCATCGTCACCACTCAATAAGATGAAACTATCATCATTAACCAATTCTTGGATTTGACTAACACGATTTAAGTTCCCTGTAGCTTCTTTAATTGCGACAATATTTTTAATCTTCGCCAAACGCGCTACAGTTGACGGCAGCAGATCACACCCGGTACGAGAAGGCACATTATACAGAATTTGTGGTAAATCCGTATTTTCAGCAATTGTTTTAAAATGCTGATATAAACCCTCTTGCGACGGCTTATTATAATAAGGCGTTACCGTTAGGCAACCAACAACGCCGCTGTTTTCAAAACGTTTCGTTAGGGATATTGCCTCAGCAGTCGCATTTGCACCTGTTCCGGCAATAACCGGAATACGCCCATCAGCCAATTCTACGGTTGTCAAAACAACATCGCCGTGCTCATCATGACTCAATGTGGCAGATTCTCCGGTTGTCCCTACCGAGACTATCGCTGATGTCCCACTAGCAACATGGTAATCGATTAATTTTTTCAAACTGGCCTTATCAACCTGACCGTTCGCATCCATTGGTGTTACCAGCGCAACAATGCTGCCTGTAAATTCAAATCTCCCGCTAGACATTACATAACCCCCTATACAAACAAGAGCTTCATGGTACTTTTTAGTCATCCAGAAGGAAACTATTTAACGCGGAATTTCAATGAATTTTGTTAATACCAGATAACCTCTATTAAAAAGAAGTGATAACCAAAGTAATTTGTTGAAATTCAATGGCTGGGAATGGGAGTACAATAGCGCAACTTTGACGCAATTGGCCTTGGCAGTATAGCCTTTTTATGTTTACCTTAACGAAACCATAGCAGAGAAGGAAAAGTGACTTTGCCACAATCAGAACAACATTTTCTCGTTATAACCGCTTTAGGCGCTGACCGTCCTGGTATCGTCAACACCATTACTCGTCTTGTGAGTGGGTGTGGTTGTAACATTGAAGACAGCCGCTTAGCCATGTTTGGTGAGGAATTCACCTTCATTATGCTGCTTTCCGGTAGCTGGAACGCTATCACAATGATTGAATCCTCACTACCGCAGAAAGGAGCCGAACTCGATCTTCTTATCGTCATGAAACGTACAAAGTGCGATACCCATACAACATTTCCTTCCACGGTTTCCGTTAAGGTTGATGTTGATGATTCACCCGGTATTGTCGAGCAGTTTACCAATCTGTTTACCACACAGGATTTTAATATTGCTGAACTGGTATCAAAAACACAGCCGCCAGAAGGCGATACCCCAGCTCGGTTGCAGATCCAGATTACCGCCCATAGTCTATTAGAGGATGACGGCATAATTATTAAGCAGGCGTTTAATAAGTTATGTACAGATCTAAATGCACAAGGCAGTATTAGTATTCTTGAACCACTTTAGTTGAAAGATTAAACGGAGAATACGGGATGAACCCATTGAAAGCCGGTGATAAGGCCCCTCAGTTCAGCCTTCCTGACCAAGATGGAGAAACAATCGATTTATCTGATTTCGAAGGCCAACGTGTTTTAGTCTATTTTTACCCTAAAGCAATGACTCCTGGTTGCACTGTCCAAGCCTGTGGTCTGCGCGATGAAATGGATACATTAAAGGAATCAGGTGTTGAAGTGCTAGGCATTAGCACAGATACCCCAAGTAAATTGTCACGCTTTGTGGAGAAAGAAATGCTGAACTTCACATTGTTGTCCGATGAGGATCATCAAGTTGCTGAACAGTTTGGCGTCTGGGGCAAGAAACAGTTTATGGGCAAAACCTATGATGGTATCCACCGCATCAGTTTCCTGATCGATACCAACGGCAATATTGAGCACGTTTTTGATAAATTTAAGACCAGCGATCACCACCAAATCGTGGTGGATTATCTGAAACAACACCCTTAAATAGAAAATGATTTAAAATTTAATCACGCTCATTTAACAGCTCAAGATGCATAAGGGCAAGTACGGGAGGGATATTCCCATCCCGTGCTTCCTCTACTGACGGGTACCAGTATCATTAAAAATAAATTTACTCTTTTATTTCATCGTGTTCTGTTATCACTATCTCTTCCGGCCATGCATGGATCACCGCTTTAATTAGCGTCGCCAACGGAATAGCAAAAAATATGCCCCAGAATCCCCACAAACCACCAAAAGTAATCACAGAAAGAATGATTACCAGAGGGTGCAAGTTTACAGCTTCGGAGAATAAAATCGGCACCAGCAAGTTACCATCCAGCCCCTGAACGACTAGATAAGCAATAATCAAGGTCCAGAAATCTGTCCCGACTCCCCATTGAAATAGCGCAACCAGCACAACAGGAATCGTGACAATCAGCGCCCCTACATAGGGAATTAACACTGACAACCCGACCAAAACAGAAAGCAGTAATGAATAATCCAATCCAAGAAATGCAAACACCGCGTAGGTACAAATACCGACGATCGCCATCTCGGTGACTTTACCCCGAATATAGTTAGTAATTTGTTGATTCACCTCGCGCCATACTTGCCCGGCCAAAATGCGATTACGTGGCAGGACCCGTTGCAATGCTTGCAACATCTGGGTTTTATCTTTTAGCAAGAAAAAGGCCATCAGCGGCACAAGAATCAGATAAATAGCCAGCGTTAATAAACCAATCAATGAAGCCACCGAAAACTTCACCACAGATTCCCCGGCAGTTGAAATCTTACTACGCAAATTTTCGGCCATCATATCAATGATGCCAGCATCAACCAAAACCGGATAACGAGCCGGTAATGTTTGGGCATATTCATTAAACCGATTAAGCATATTAGGTATATCCGACAACAGATTAATCCCCTGCTGCCAGGCAGTTGGCGCTACGATCAAGATAACCAACAAACTAATCCCGGAAAAAATAATCAGCACAATACAAACAGCCACTGTACGCGAACATCCCAGTTTTTCAAGTTTAGCTGTTGGCCATTCCAACAAATAGGCAAGAACAATCGCTACCAGCAAAGGCGCCAAAATGCCATGTAAAAAATAAATAATGCAAAACCCTACCAAGAGAATGACAAATAACGCAATAACTTGCGGATCAGTAAACCGACGGCGATACCACTGTATAATCATATCCAGCATTGACCAGGCTCCTTGATAGCAATATTCATATTTCTATTTTTCTTAAAAATTGTACTAATTGATTAATTTTAAGGTACCCTTGTTTATCATACACGCATTATCTAAAACGATGGTCAAATGAGAGCATTTTTGTTTTATGAAAATAATGTCTAATCAATCTCTGACAGCAATATTAATCAGTACATTATTGCTAACAAACACCCCTGTTCTCAGCGCCTCTATTGAAGATTCATTGCCGGATATCGGTACCACGGCCGGCTCAATCCTAAGCATCAATCAGGAATTGGCAATGGGCGATTTCTACGCTCGCCAGATGCGTGGCAACGCCCCGCTGATTTATGACCCATTGTTAACACAATATATTAATGCCATTGGACAAAGGCTAGTGGCTCATGCGGACTCAGTTAAAACTCCTTTCCATTTCTATCTGATTGATAACCCGAATATCAACGCTTATGCTTTCTTTGGCGGTAATGTGGTACTCCATGCTGCGCTTTTTCGTTATAGCCGTAATGAAAGCGAGCTTGCCTCCGTAATAGCTCACGAAATTTCTCACGTCACTCAACGCCACCTGGCGCGAATGATGGAAGATCAGCAACGTACAGCACCGCTAGCCTGGGCAGGAACGCTAGGTTCTATCCTTTTGCTAATGGCTAACCCACAAGCAGGAATGGCAGCCCTCAGTGGTACTATTGCTGGCGTACAACAAGGCATGATCAGTTTTACTCAATCCAATGAACAGGAAGCTGATCGTATCGGCATGCAGACACTACGTAAGGCTGGCTTTGATCCTCAAGGTATGCCAGCTTTTATGCAGATCATGGTAGATCAAACCCGTTACAGTTCTAAGCCGCCAGAAATGTTACTCACCCACCCGCTACCTGACAGCCGCCTTGCGGATGCGCGTAACCGCGCTAATCAATACCCGGCCCAGAACATTCCACAATCTCAAGACTTTCTGTTCGCCAGAGTCCGTGTTATGGGGATGTACACCACCGAGCAACGCAGCTATCTTGAACAAATTTTGGAAAATTACCGCAGAGGCACAGCTAAAGAGCAACTTGCCGCCGCTTATGGCCGGGCAATCTTGCTTGCTCAAGATAAAAAATACACTGAGGCGCAGGCTATTCTGGAACCACTGTTAGCAAAACAACCGGATAATGTCTGGTTTATTGACACAATGACTGACATCGATATAGAACAAAACCGAATTGCTCAGGCTATCACCCGGTTGCAAAACGCCTTACAAAAACAAAAGGACAATTTGGTATTACAAATTAATCTCGCTAATGCGCTTATTCACGCAAAGCAATATCAACAAGCTTTAAAACTACTCCACCGCTATACATTCAATAACCCAGATGATCCAAACGGTTGGCGCCTGATAGCCGAAGCCGCCGCCAAACAAGGCAGACGCCATGAAGAATTATCAGCGCATGCTGAAGAAATGGCGCTTCGCGGTCAATTTGACAATGCGATCAAATACCTCAGTAGCGCCAGCGCGCTCGTAAAATTAGGCAGTTACGATCAAGCACGTTATGATGCTCGTATCGATCAATTACGCCAGCTACAACAGCGTTACAGTCAATACAAACGTTAAGGAATTCTCATGCAACAGGTGACGATTTATCATAATCCCCGCTGCTCCAAAAGCCGTGAAACTCTGGCTCTTATTGAAGAACGGGGAATTAAACCACAAATTATCCTCTATCTGGAGACTCCTCTCACCGTAGAGCAATTATCCGTTCTGCTAGAACAACTTGGTTTCCATGATGCACGCCAATTGATGAGAACGAAAGAAGATCTATACAAAGAGTTGAATCTGGCTGATGAAAAACTCACTCAGCATGATTTACTGAAAGCGATGATCGCCAATCCTAAACTGATTGAACGCCCAATCGTCGTTTGCGGTGATAAAGCTAGACTTGGACGCCCACCGGAAAAAGTAAAAGAAATTCTTGATTGATAAGGATAGATATGATGATGGTGACACCACCATCATCTTTAAAGGTGCAAAATATCCTTCACAAATGGAATCGTCAACTTACGCTGAGCAACTATCGAAGCGTGATCTAACTGATTCAATGCCATAAACAGAGTTCGCATTTCTCTGTCCAATCTTTTCAGCAAAAAGCGCCCTACATCTTCTGGCAATTCAAAGCCGCGTAACTTCGCTCGCAATTGCAAGGCTTGTAATTTCTCATCATCGGAAAGCGGTTGTAATTTATAAATTTGCCCCCAATCCAGACGAGAAGCCAAATCAGGTAACTTAAGATTAATCTGGCGAGGCGGGCGATCGCCGCTAATCAGCAAACAAGTGCGACCAATCTCCAGAATGCGGTTATAAAGATTGAAAACTGCCATTTCCCACTCTTCATCACCAGCAATACTCTCAATATTATCAATACAAACCAGTGATAAATGTTCCATGCCATCAAGCACCTCAGGGATAAAATAGGCGCGTTTATCCAGCGGAACATAGCCCACAGCTTCATCTTTCAGGGACAACTCAGCACAGGCGGCATGCAACAAATGACTTCGGCCTCCACTGTCACGGGACCAGAAATAAATATAGCTGCCATGCGGCTGATTAATGGCCAATTTGATTGCAGCTAACAGGGTGGCATTTTCCCCCGGAAAGAAACTGGCAAAAGTTTCATCATCGGGAAGATACAAAGGTAACGAAAGCTGCGATGGTGTGTTCAGAAGCACCTCAAACAGAGCTGGTAATAAACGCCGACAAGTTTATCACAGAAAATAGTTGTAAATGAACTGTATAGGTAAATAATAAAAAAACTATTTTTAGGATTCAATAAGTTAAATCCATTCCAGCTCTAGCAGCGCATAATGTTTTGTCATAATATAGAACAGCCCGCAAGCACTTGTAAAATAATGGTTTAGTCGAACAACCTAAAAACCTCTCTAATGATGAAAATCAACGGATATTTACGTAATATTTTTAGGCACCAGAACTAATTCCATTTCATCGGCCAAATCTTGAAGTTTTTCGTTAACTTCTTTAGAAGTAGCTGCTGGCTCAGATTCAATAGACACACTCAAATCTCCTTCTTTTACCCGATCCCCAAAAATTATTATCGCTTTGCTCCCGTGCTGCTTAGAAGACCATCGAATTGCTTGAGCATCAGGATTATCATGATAAATTTTGGCTGCCCATCTTCGAGTAATATGATAATCCGATGCTTCTGATTCTATTAACTGGCTCTGAATAATTCCCCATTTCTTCAGTATTCGTGGATTGATATCCACATACTTGATATCCTTTCTCGGAATAATTCTGCTGCGCGCTAAGTCATCTAGTTTACCAAGATAAACAGGTATACCGGAGCAATTCAATGGAATATCATGTAAAACCGTCTCCATAATAGCTACCCCTATGTTTTCACCACCATAGATTGTCGGAACGAAAATTCCATTATTTTTGAACGGACTAAAACGAGCATTGCCAATGCCAAGATTAAATTCAATCCCTTTAAACTTAATTCTATGAATACGTTCAATAGGTGTACCAGCTTTCCACTTTTGAACCTTAACTCCTGTATTCTCTGGAGGAAATGGTATATTTTCTTGAAGCTCCTTTTCATCATCAACCATGACGCGGCCCTTCAACTTCTTCTTTGGCTGCCATATAAACATCATCAAGTTGAGTTAATAAAAGATCCTTTGGCTTTTTATTACTGAGCCAACTATTTGGTGTACCAAACCAAATAGCTATTGACCAGGGAGTTTTGTTCTTAAACAGTTCAATAACGTTTTTTATCACAGGTAACGGCTGGCCGCCTTCGTCTAGAGCATACAACGGGAATAGATCTTTACCATTAATGGGCAATGCGAATATTTTTTTCGACTTTTTCAACCGATTTGCCGCAGCGCTGGAATTAACCGATTTAGATCCGGTTAATCTGCTAAGTTCACTTGCAGTTAGCCACTTTGAATCAGTAAGGATCTGATTTTTTAATTTTTCGAGACGAGCTTCATTACGGGAAGCAAATTCACATTCAGATGGTTCAGTCACCAAAGGCAAGTGTTTGTGTTTATTGAATGTAGTGACAGCAGTTACTGCGCTAGCTATTGCAAGCTTAATATCATAATAATCAATTGATCTTGGCAATTTCACGACAACATATTGATCTGCCTCATCAACGGGAATATCAGACAAATTGATATGTTTAGCAACATCCTTATTGCTTGACAACTCAATGGTATCCATTGAAAGGAAGTTAAAGCTAACATGCTTCGACTTAGTGTGGGATTTGGTAATCATACTGCCTCCATAGTGTATCTACTTGAGTGCGTATTTTGCATATATTACTTATATGAATGATATGGCGTATTTATGAAAAAGGCAAAGATTAACGATCCATAGCCGATAACCATACGAGGTATAAACAAGCACTCACCCTCATTCCATAAGTGAAAAATCTCGCTGCAACGTCCTACATAACTTGACATTTTCACACTCTGTACAATCCAAACGAAGATCACATTCTATCCCTATTCCTTAAACTATTCTTGATTAATATGCGAACAAAATCGCAACATATTTAACATAAGTTGCTAGTCTTAATAAAGTGAAAACTCTCATTAACCATTTATCCCATAAGAAACGATATAACAAACTGGAGACTGAGCAATGAAAAAAATCCTATTGTGTTGTGCAGCCGGTATGTCCACCAGCATATTGGTACAACGCATGCAAGCAGAAGTGATAAAACGGGCATTGGACATTGAGATCAAAGCAGCCCCCATAGTTGAATTAGAACACCTGATAACCGACGTTGACGTTGTTCTACTCGGCCCACAAGTGAAGTATCAATTATCTCATTTTTCCGCTATCGCCAAACCACTCGGCAAACCAATAGACGTTATTGACATGATGGATTATGGCACCCTTCGTGGTGATAAGGTTCTCGATAAGGCATTAAACCTGTTGGAATAAGCCATTTCACCACCACTTGGAGTCCCTCATGAGTCTCTATACCTCTTTTACTTGTATCTTAGAACGCTATATTATCCCGATTGCCGGGCGAATCGGTAACCAACGGCATATTATTGCAATGCGTGACGGCTTTATCTCGGCCATGCCATTTTTGATCATCGGCAGCATGATGTTAATTGTGGCAAACCCACCCTTCGATTTACAGACTACATCCTCATTCGGCCAAACTTGGTTGTCCTTTGCCAAAACTCACTGGGGCACCATCACCATGCCTTACTTTATGACTATGGGCTTAATGAGTGTCTTTGTTGCGGTCGGTACCGCCTATAGTTTAGCTAAATCTTACGGTCTGGATGGGCTAACTTCTGCTTTACTGTCACTGGTGGCGTTTTTGCTAGCAGCAGCACCACAGATAGAAAACAAAATAGCTCTCGATTTCCTCGGCGGCACCGGTGTATTTACCGCATTAATTTGCGCTATCTGGTCAGTTGAACTAACTCGTCTACTAAAAAAATATAACATCACCATCCGAATGCCAACGCAAGTGCCGCCAGCAATTGCCCGTTCTTTTGAACTTCTGTACCCAGTCATAGGTATCTTGTTGACAATTTATCCTGCCAGCTTGCTATTACAGAGTGAATTCAATCTACTTATTCCCGCAGCCATAATGCAGATGTTCCACCCACTCATCTCCGTCGGTGATACTCTGCCTGCCATTATACTGGCGCTACTCATTTCTAACCTACTGTGGTTTGCCGGTATTCATGGCGCCAACATTGTCACTGGTTTGATGGCCCCTATTTTTATGGCAAATATTGCTACCAATGCGACATTAATGGCTCAAGGTACTGTTGCAACACAAATTTTTACTGACCCTTACTGGTCGTTTTATATCTGTATTGGCGGCTCTGGTTCTACACTGGTTCTGGCGATTCTTTATCTGCGCAGCCGTTCTATACATTTGCGTACTATTGGAAAACTGGGCGTAGTTCCATCCATATTCAATATTAACGAACCACTGCTATTTGGTTCACCGATTGTGATGAATCCAACCTTATTTATTCCACTACTGGTTGTGCCATTGGTCAATGCAGTATTGTCCTACAGCACCCTGCATCTTGACCTGGTGCATAAAACGGTCGCCCTTTCCCCCTGGACTGCACCGGCGCCATTCGGCGCAATGATTTCCGCCGCCTGGGATTATCGTGCGGCAGTGCTAGTTATCGTATTGATGATCATCGACCTCTTTATCTGGTATCCCTTCTTCAAAATTTATGAAAAACAATTGCTCAACGAAGAAGATAAACAGCGAGAAAACACAGCATCCCCCGGTGTAGAAACTCAACCCCAACCATAATTTTTGGAGGATTTACACATGGATTTAGAACAAACTATTGATTTAGAAAAAACTATTGTAGAGCTGCTGGTTCATGCCGGAAGCGCACGCAGTCACGCGCTAATGGCATTACAACATGCCAGAAACGGTGACTTTCAAACAGCACAAACACTGATGGCTGAATCCCAACAAGCAATCAAAGAAGCACACACCATTCAAACTACCCTCATCGGATTGGATGAAGGCTGCGGTAAATTACCGGTCAATCTCATCACTGTACATGCGCAAGATCACTTAATGAACGCAATGGTTATTCAAGATCTTGCCAACGATATGATTGAACTCTATCGCCGAATACCATCACAAGAGGAAAAAATATGAAACGAATCAAAATAGCCGTTATTGGCGGCGGTAGCAGCTACACACCCGAATTAGTCGAAGGACTTATTCAACACAAAAAAAGTATTCCCCTATCTGAATTGGCATTAGTTGACATTGACAGTGGAAAACAAAAAGTAGAAATTATCGCCGCGCTTACTCGCCGTATGTTAGCTCGTCACGACATGGATCACGTTATTGTCAGCGTCCATTTCACACCAGATAACGCCATTCGCGGCGCCAGTTTTATTTTGACTCAACTACGCGTCGGCCAGCTTCCGGCTCGCGCTGCGGACGAGCGTCTGGGGCTAAAATATGGCTTGATAGGTCAGGAAACTACCGGCGTAGGCGGATTTGCCAAAGCGCTACGTACCATCCCCGTTTTGCTAGATATCGCTCATAAAGTCGAGCAACTTGCACCAGACGCATGGATGATTAACTTCACCAATCCAGCCGGGATCGTCACCGAAGCAATTTCCCGTTATAGCAAAGCAAAAATTATTGGCTTATGTAACGTCCCAGTCACAATACATCATATGATAGCTAATATGTTACAACGCCCTTATCAGGACGTGCAGTTACGCTTTGCCGGGCTTAATCATATGGTCTGGGTGCATCAAGTACTGGTTTCAGGTCAGGATAAAACTCAACAAGTACTTGATATGCTATGCAATGGTGCGGTTTTAACCATGAATAATATTCAAGAGGCACCCTGGCCGCCACCACTACTCAAGGCACTAGGCGCAATCCCCTGTCCTTATCACCGCTATTTCTACCAAACCCGCAATATGTTACAGGAAGAGCGCGAGGCTGCGGTCAAACAAGGCACTCGGGCAGAACAGGTCATGAAAGTAGAACAGGAACTATTTGAACTATATGCTGATCCAGAACTTGATCACAAGCCAGAACAACTCAGTTTCCGCGGTGGCGCATTCTATTCTGAGGTCGCACTGGATCTGATTTGCGCCATTCATAACAATCTCGATAGCCAATTGGTGGTCAATACCACAAACCACGGTGCTATTCGGGGTTTGCCGGACGATGCCGTCATCGAAACCAATTGTATTATTAATGCAGAAGGCGCCCACCCACTGACGTTTGGCCGTTTGCCTGACAGTATGTATCCTTTGACCCAACAGATAAAAATCTACGAACGTTTGACGATCAAAGCAGCCGTTTATGGCGATCGCAATGCAGCTCTATTAGCACTGATTACCAATCCACTGGTTGCCGATGCAGATATTGCTTCACCACTATTGGATGACGTATTAATGATAAACCGTGATTATCTGCCACAATTTCGATGAATAAACAGTAATTAATTTGAAATTAGGATCGGAATAAAGTTAAAGAGATACCCATCATTGCAACTAATACTGGTATCGTTAATTGATCTTGTCACTTTTTTTGCGGTGCAATACGCAATTATTTCTCACACTAAGTTTAAACAGGAAAGTCTGTATTATACTGTGATGAAATCAATTTATTGAAGAATACTGAAATATAAAGTTTCAACACGTTGAAATTTTGGGAAACTCTATGCCTTTTAAAATAGAAAACCTCGGATATGGGGAAGCACACATCTCAGATTTTGAGGTATTTGGCGTGGAATATACTTTGATTATAATGGAAATTATCTCAAAGGGAGATTCTTCTGTCGTTTTACCTGAAAATTACAGATTTAACCGGGGCTGTTTTTTCGAAGTCTCATTTGACGCAAAAAACAACTTAGATAATAACACACTATTTGAGAGGTATCCTACAAATAACCATGCTCAAATGATAGTAATTATGTCCACAGTTGAAAGGCTGATTAATGAGCACTATAATGCGGTTAGCCCTAGTGGATACATTTTGCTAGCCGCAGATGAGCGACTGAACAAGGTCTATAAACGATATATTAATCGATTTGTGACACAAAACGGCTTTACCATGACAAATAAGTTAGATCCAAACGGGAGGGGTTATGTCATATATACATAACGAACAAGCTGAAAAAGAAAAGCTTGAACTCGAAAAAGCAGTAGCTAAAAAAGCTGAACGTATGAGAGCGGCTTACAGCGCCCTAAAAAAATCCGAAAGAGAGGGCACTGTTCAGTATCTCAATGGAAAACGAAACTGGTACGTAGTCCGATAAACACTTGAAGGGAGCTTTTCGCTCCTTTTTTACTCCACAATAAACAAACCTAATGCCCTAGATAAGGCTTCCTTTTGTATCTACTTAGTCGGTACTCATACGGATTAGTGTACATTTATAGAGACATAGAAATGTTCATTCAAGCAATTTTGCAAAAATGGGGAAACAGCATTGACTTGCTGTTATCGGGAAATCTTAAAACAACACCCAATCTTGAAACAGGTGATATCGTAAACATTAATATCAGCGAAAAAGGATCAATTATTCAAATAGCAGTTAAAAAACGATTAACCGAGTCTGATTTACTCAATGGCTTATCTGCTTATACTGCGCATGCTGATGAACTGGCAGCTCCGAATCACAAGGAACTCAATTACTGATGTTCGTTCCTAAACGTGGAGATATTTGCTGGCTTGCTTTCGAACAAAATCCCCCCTTACGAATAAAATAATAATCATCATCCCCGCCTCTTCATAATGAAAACTACTCAAAGCGGGGAAATCAGTTCAAGTTTATTGCCCTGTTATTCACCGTGCTTAACAGACTCAACGGAAGATTCAATATACCGTTCTTCTGGACGAAAAACAGCAACCAGACGGAAAATCAAACTCATACCGATACCTACAATCGTTGCCAGCGCCATGCCTTTAAGTTCAGCAACACCGATATTAATTTTCGCTCCACTGACGCCAATAATAAGAATAACGGAAGTCAGGATCAGATTTTGCGCTTTGTTGTAATCCACTTTGGAATCAATCAGCACCCGAATACCTGACGCGCCAATAACCCCATAAAGCAACAGCGAGACACCTCCCATAACTGGAACCGGCACGGCCTGAATTGCCGCCGCCAGTTTACCGACGCAGGAGAGCAGAATCGCCAGTATCGCAGCGCCGCCAATAACCCAGGTGCTGTAAACTTTGGTAATTGCCATGACGCCAATATTCTCGCCATAAGTCGTATTCGGCGTTGAACCAAAGAAACCGGAAATCACGGTTGATAAACCATTTGCGAACATAGAACGATGCAAACCCGGCTCTTTTAACAAATCTTTCTTCACAATATTCGCTGTTACAACTAAATGACCAACATGTTCAGCGATAACAACCAGCGCCGCAGGCAAGATGGTCATAATAGCGAACCATTCAAAACGTGGCGTATAAAAAGTCGGCAATGCAAACCACGGCGCTTCGCGTACCGGAGTCAGGTCAACTACACCCATCAGGAACGCCAACCCATAACCGACCAAAACGCCAATAAGAATCGGGATGATAGCCAGGAATCCGCGGAACATAACTGAACCAAGGACGGTTACCGCCAGCGTTACCATAGAAATGGTCAATGTTGTCGGATCAACATCGGCGCCTTCCGCTGGACGCAAACCCGCCATATCAGCCGCAACACCAGCAAGTTCCAGACCGATAACAGCAACAATCGCCCCCATTGCCGCAGGTGGAAACATCACATTAATCCAGCTTCGCCCTACCACCTTAACAATCAGTGAAACCAGACAAAATAGCACGCCACACAGAATAAACCCTCCCAGAGCCAACTCATATCCCAGTGGCAGCAACAATAAAACCGGCGAAATAAAAGCAAAACTCGATCCCAAATACGCCGGAACCTTTCCCTTACAAATCACCAGATACAACAATGTACCGATACCGTTAAATAGCAGAATGGTCGCCGGGTTGACTTTAAATAAAATCGGCACCAATACCGTCGCACCAAACATAGCAAAAAGATGTTGGAAGCTGAGTGGAATAGTTTGTAAAAAAGGAGGCCGCTCATCTACGCCAATCGCACGACGGGTCATTTTCTTTATCCTCTTAATATTCTTGCGTTAGAACCAAAAAAAAGCCGACTCAAAAGTCGGCTAACTTATTATTTCGTACCAAATATTTTATCGCCTGCATCCCCCAGGCCGGGCACAATGTATCCCTGTTCATTGAGTCTCTCATCAATAGAAGCTGTATACAGTTCCACATCAGGATGGGCTTTTTCCAACGCAGCAATACCTTCAGGAGCAGCCACTAAAACCAGAACTTTAATTGACTGGCAGCCTGCTTTTTTCAGTAAATCAATAGTTGCAATCATAGAGCCGCCGGTTGCCAACATGGGGTCAACCACCAGCGCCATACGTTCATCAATATTGGAGGCCAGTTTCTGGAAATAAGGGACAGGTTCTAAGGTTTCTTCATTACGATAAACCCCTACGACGCTAATCCTGGCACTGGGAACATTCTCCAATACACCATCCATCATACCCAATCCCGCACGCAGAATAGGTACGACAGTTATTTTTTTACCTTTAATCTGCTCAACTGCTACCGGACCACACCAGCCATCAATAGTGACTTTTTCAGTTTCTAAATCAGAAGTTGCTTCATAAGTCAGAAGGCTTCCAACTTCTGCGGCCAGTTCACGAAAGCGTTTGGTGCTGATATCATGCGCTCGCATCAGGCCGAGTTTATGTTTAACAAGTGGGTGATTCACCTCAACGATCTTCATGGACCTCTCCTAACTGTATGTCATGTCGCCAGCAGACAAAAAAACGGCGAGATTATACCGTCTTTTAACCATAACACCACTACCAATCCGTTGATTTTCATCAAACATAGCTCTGCTTATAGAGAATTGAGATCCTAAACAAGAGTCTCGCAAACGTTTGCTTAGACTGTTAGAATTGTTACTATTCTGTCTTAATTTATCAAACGCAACCGCCTTGGGGGCTTCGAGTGACCAACAAAACCTCTCTCAGTTATAAAGATGCCGGTGTCGATATCGACGCCGGCAATGCCTTAGTCAACCGCATTAAAGGTGTTGTAAAACAGACCCGTCGCCCAGAAGTTATGGGCGGTTTAGGCGGATTTGGCGCTTTATGCGCATTACCACAAAAATACCGCGAACCCATTCTGGTTTCTGGTACCGATGGTGTCGGCACCAAGTTACGTCTGGCAATGGACCTCAAACGCCATGACACTATCGGCATTGACTTAGTTGCAATGTGCGTCAATGACCTGGTTGTTCAAGGTGCAGAACCCCTATTTTTCCTCGATTACTATGCAACCGGGAAACTGGATGTTGACACTGCCGCCAGCGTTATCACCGGTATCGCAGAAGGCTGTCAATTATCCGGCTGTGCTCTGGTTGGTGGTGAAACCGCAGAAATGCCGGGGATGTACCACGGTGAAGATTATGATGTTGCCGGCTTCTGCGTCGGCGTGGTTGAAAAATCAGAAATCATCGATGGCAGTAAGGTTCAAGCGGGCGATGCTTTGATTGCCCTCGCCGCCAGTGGTCCTCACTCAAACGGCTATTCTCTGATACGCAAAATCCTGGCCGTCAGCAACACCGATCCCGAAACAACAGAACTTGAAGGCAAATCACTGGCGGATCACCTACTCGCCCCGACAAAAATTTATGTGAAATCCCTTTTATCCTTGATTGAACAGGTTGATGTTCACGCCATCGCTCATCTAACCGGCGGCGGTTTCTGGGAAAATATTCCGCGGGTTCTGCCTGAAAATACCCAAGCGCAGATTAACGAATCCAGTTGGCAATGGCCGGCCATATTTAACTGGCTGCAACAGACTGGCAACGTTAGCCGTCATGAAATGTACCGTACATTCAACTGCGGCGTCGGGATGGTGATTGCATTACCACCAACAGCCGTTGAACAAGCGATTGAATTACTCACTGCCGCCGGAGAGAAAGCCTGGCATATCGGCACTATCGCGACACTGAAAGAAGGTGAACAACAGGTCATTATTCAATGAAAAATATCGTTGTACTCATCTCTGGCAGCGGCAGCAATCTCCAGGCGGTGATTGATGCCTGCCAACACCACAGAATCAATGGGCAGGTTTGCGCGGTATTTAGTAATACAGCAAATGCTTACGGTCTGTTACGCGCTAAACAGGCGGACATTCCCGCCCATGCCATTAGCCCAAAAAACTATGCAGATCGTCAGGCTTATGATGAAGCATTGAAGCATGCCATTGATCAGTATCAGCCAGATTTGGTGGTCCTCGCAGGTTATATGCGTATCCTGACGCCAGATTTTGTACAACACTATCTTGGCCGCTTGTTAAACATTCATCCTTCTCTGTTACCCAAATATCCTGGCCTGCATACTCACCGCAAAGCGATAGAAAATGGTGATACAGAACACGGCGCTTCCGTCCATTTTGTAACAGAAGAATTGGATGGCGGCCCGGTGATCCTGCAAGCTAAAGTTCCTATTTTTGCCGGTGATCAGGAAAGTGAGGTTGTTAAACGGGTTCAGACTCAGGAACACGACATTTATCCGTTAGTTATCAACTGGTTTGTCGAAGGGCGCCTAAGTATGGTTAATGGCAAAGCGTATCTGGATGGAAAGATTCTCCCTCCAGAAGGCTATGCCGCAGAATAATCTATACCCTATGGATTTCAAGATGCATCGCGACGGCAAGGGAGTGCAGCCAACAAGGAGGCAACTTGAAAGATAACGGGTATATTTATTAACGGCTAATTACAGTGCTGTGGTAACATACCCGGCACTGCGAACTATTATTAGTTACAAACCATTATTCATTACGAACTATTATTAATTATGTTCCTTTTTTATCAAAAACACTGAGGTGCCAAATGTCTGGTGGTTCTCATACTCCACCTGTTAGGTTACGTCCCCTTGAACGGGAAGATCTCCCTTTTGTCCATCAATTAAATAACAATGCCAGTGTCATGCGTTACTGGTTCGAAGAACCTTACGAAGCTTTCGTTGAACTATGCGATCTGTATGGCAAACATATTCACGACCAGAACGAACGCCGGTTTATTATCGAAAGTGCTGACGCTAAAGTTGGTTTAGTTGAATTAGTCGAAATCGACTATATCCACCGCCGGTCAGAATTTCAGATTATTATCGATCCCGCCTATCAGGGCCAAGGTCATGCAACCAAAGCAGCAAAACTGGCGATGGAATATGCATTTTCCGTACTTAACCTGTATAAACTTTACCTGATTGTTGATAAAGAGAACGCCAAGGCCATTCATATCTATAATAAGCTAGGTTTCTACACTGAGGGCGAATTAATAGACGAATTCTTTATTAATGGTAGTTACCGCACAGCCATTCGCATGTGCATTTTCCAACATCAATATTTTGCCTCCAAGCAAGATGAAAAAATGAGTCAGCAATTACAGACAAGAATATAGCGACAAACGACACCCCGTCGTATTCAAAGTTTTAATACTTTTACCTCAACACCTGGAGTAACAATGTCCCAAGACAGGCTCTATACCGAGAAAGAACTTAGTTGGTTATCATTCAACGAACGTGTGCTTCAAGAAGCAGCGGATAAGAGCAATCCATTAATAGAACGGATGCGGTTCCTTGGTATTTACTCCAATAATCTGGATGAATTTTACAAAGTCCGTTTTGCTGATGTAAAACGGCGGATATTAATTAATGAAGAACGAGGATCGGCCGCCAGCGCTCGGAATGTATTGAAAAGAATTCAAGCTAAAGTGGCTAAAACCGACCAGGAATTTGATGTACTCTATAATGAATTGCTACTAGAAATAGCTCGTAATCAAATTTTTCTCATCAATGAACGACAAATTTCACCAAATCAACAAATCTGGTTACGCCAATATTTCCGTCAACATCTGCGGCCGCACACGACGCCAATCCTGATCAATCCAGAAACCAACCTGGTTGAATTTCTGAAAGATGACTACACTTATCTGGCAGTTGAAATTGTCCACGGCCAGAATATCCAATATGCGCTATTAGAAATTCCGTCAGATAAGGTGCCACGTTTTGTTAACTTGCCGCCTGAAATGCCACACCGCCGCAAATCAATGATCCTGCTAGACAATATTATGCGTTATTGTCTTGATGAAATTTTCAAAGGCTTTTTCGATTATGATTCACTGAACGCCTATTCAATGAAAATGACCCGTGATTCTGAATATGATTTAGCAACCGAAATGGAATCAAGCTTGCTCGAACTCATGTCATCTACGTTGAAACAACGGCTGACAGCGGAACCAGTAAGATTCGTTTATCAGCGAGAAATGCCAGATGAAATGGTGGAATTACTGCGTAGCAAACTTGGCTTGTCAAACGATGACTCGGTGATTTCCGGCGGACGCTATCACAATTTTAAAGATTTCATTAAATTCCCCAATGAGGGGAAGAGAAATCTACTCAATAAACCTTTGCCGAGATTACGACACACCTGGTTTGATAATTTCCGCAATGGTTTTGATGCGATTCGTGAACAAGATGTACTACTCTACTATCCCTATCACACCTTTGAACATGTACTGGAATTATTACGTCAGGCTTCTTTCGATCCCAGTGTACTTTCCATCAAGATCAACATTTATCGGGTAGCAAAAGATTCCCGCATTATTGATTCCATGATCCATGCTGCTCATAACGGTAAAAAAGTGACCGTTGTGGTTGAATTACAGGCCCGATTTGATGAAGAAGCCAATATTCATTGGGCCAAACGGCTAACCGAAGCGGGTGTACATGTTATTTTCTCAGCACCGGGACTAAAAATTCACGCAAAACTGTTTCTTATTTCCCGTCTGGAAGGTGAAGAAATTATTCGTTATGCCCATATTGGCACCGGTAATTTTAACGAAAAAACGGCTCGCCTCTACACCGACTACTCCTTGCTGACAGCCAATCCGCAAATTACTAACGAAGTGCGCCGGGTATTCAACTTCATTGAGAATCCTTACCGTCCAGTTAAATTTGAAAACCTGATGGTTTCGCCGCAAAATTCCCGCGCAATGCTCAACCAGCTTATTTCGCAGGAAATCGCTAACGCTAGAGCAAATAAGCCCGCAGGCATCACGTTAAAGATTAATAATCTGGTTGATAAAGAGCTGGTGGACCGCTTATACGACGCTTCAGAAGCGGGGGTAAAAATACGTCTACTGATACGCGGTATGTGTTCGCTAGTACCCAATCAACCAGGATTTAGCGAAAATATTCAGATCACCAGTATCGTTGACCGTTTCCTCGAACATGATCGAGTTTACGTATTCACTAATGACGGAGATGAAAAAGTCTTTCTCTCATCTGCCGATTGGATGACCCGTAATATCGACTACCGAATTGAAGTTGCGGTTTGCCTACTCGATCCACAATTAAAACAACGGGTACTGGATATTCTCGAATTACAATTCAACGATACGGTAAAAGCCCGTTACGTTGATAAAGAGCTGAGCAATAGTTATGTGCCAAGGGGTAATAAGCGGAAAATCCGGGCACAACTGGCTATTTATGACTATATAAAAGCCCTCGAACAACCTGAACCAAGAGCCTAATTTATGCCGCTAACACACGACAAACCGACACCCAGACCAATAGAAATTGCGGCTATTGATCTGGGTTCAAACAGTTTTCATATGATTATCGCACGAATTGTTAATGGTGCATTTCAGATCCTGGGCCGCTTAAAACAACGCGTCCATCTTGCCGACGGCCTTGACCACAACAATCAATTAAGCGAAGAAGCAATGGCGCGCGGTCTGGCTTGTCTGGCTCTATTTGCTGAACGATTACAAGGCTTTCCTGCTGATAATGTTTGTCTGGTGGGCACTCACAGCTTACGTGAAGCCAGTAATGCAAAAGAATTTATCAAACGCGCTAAAGATGTTATCCCCTACCCGATTGAAATTATTTCCGGCCATGAAGAGGCCCGTCTAATCTATATGGGCGTGGAACATACGCAACCAGAAAAAGACCGTAAGTTGGTGATTGATATTGGCGGCGGCTCCACCGAACTGGTGATTGGTGAAAATTTTGAACCCTTATTGGTAGAAAGCCGCCGCATGGGATGCATTAGTTTCGCCCACCAATTTTTTCCCGATGACGAAATTAGTGCAGAAAAATTCCGCAGAGCACGGCTTGAAGCCGCGCAAAAATTGGAGAATCTCTCATGGCAGTATCGCATCACAGGCTGGAATTCAGCGCTTGGCGCATCCGGGACAATTAAAGCGGTTTATGAAGTACTGGTCGCAATGGGGGAAAAGGACGGATTAATCACCCCTGAACGATTGGAGATGTTAGTCAAAGAAATACTCAAATTCAAAAAGTTAAAAACCTTCGACTTACCTGGATTATCAGACGATCGTAAACATTTTTTTATTCCTGGCCTGGCTATCTTATGCGGTATATTCGATGCCCTGCACATAAAAACGTTACAACTCTCAGACGGCGCACTACGTGAAGGTGTTTTGTATGAAATGGAAGGCCGTTTCCGTCATCAAGATATTCGCCAGAGAACCGCAAAAAGCTTAGCTGAACACTATAATATCGACAGAGAACAGGCCAAGCGCGTCCTTAATACGACGGAAACACTTTACAAACAGTGGGCAATGCAGAACCCCAAACTGGTACAACCTCAACTCGAAGCGATTTTACACTGGGCAGCAATGCTACATGAAGTTGGATTAAGTATTAACTTAAGCGGATTACAACGACACTCTGCCTATATTCTACAAAACACCAATTTACCCGGCTTTAATCAGGAACAACAATTACTACTGGCAACCTTGGTTCGCTGTCATCGTAAAACAATAAAACTGGATGATTTGCCAAGATTCAATTTATTCAAGAAAAAACAGTATCTGCCATTAATTCAAATCCTACGTTTGGCAACGTTACTCAATAATCAACGCCAATCCACAACCACGCCTGAATCACTCAGACTGGTTACTGATGATAGTCATTGGGCGCTTTACCTGCCTCACAATTATTTATCAGAAAATACCCTGATGCAGCTTGATTTGGAAAAAGAGCAAGGTTACTGGCATAATGTTACGGGTTGGCAATTAGAAATAGCTGAGGAATCAACATAACGATTTCAGATAATGAAAAAAAAGAAGCGATTCCAAATCACTAAACTGATTTTACTTATTAGCTTTCTCATTTTATTTGGCCGTTTCATTTACTCATCCATAGCAGCATTAGAGCATCACCAACAAAATAAGCGGCCTATAATAGAGAAGAGTGAAAATCATCAAATGAAGTAATCAACTTAGTACTGATCATTATTAATCAATGTCATTACCTCACTGTTTCCCCGAACTCTTCGGGGAAACAAACGATTATCAATGTCATAATTTCAAAAGAATGACACCGGCTATTATTATCACAATGCCAATCCACTGAATTCGGCTCAACCGTTCTCCACGAATAAAAAAGCCTAATAAGGCAGTGACTCCACTTGCCAATGAACTCAAAACGGTAACAACGGCAACATGTCCCGTTGCAGAACCGTAAGCTAATGAAGCAAACCCGATCAAACTAAAGAAACTAATTGAAAAAACCAGAGCAATAATTGAAATCGGCGGTAATGATAAATTCCCTTTTTTTAACAGTGTGAGGAACAAAACCACCACAGCAGTTAAATAGTAAACCCATAATGCATTAATAACCCCCAGATCTCTAACAGCAAATTCCCCTTGCAGCCAGAAACCTAAACCAAACATCAGTGAAGATAAAAGTGCAAAGAAAATTGAACTGGATGATTCTCGTTGTCCATCTTTTGATTTCGGTATACTGGTTAGACAGGCACCAGCAACACAAATAAACAGACTAAACAAAACCAAAGCGGTCATTGGTTTCCCATTTATTAGTGACAAAATCGTGGTAACGGCGCCATAAAGCGAAACAATCGGCGCGACAATCGAAGCTTTGCCGATCGATAACGCTTTAAGCAGAAACACCATTGCCATTAAATTGCAAACCGAAGCAACAACACAGATGGTCAATTGAAAAAAACTTGCATTAACAAACGACATCTCAAAATAAAAAAACAGCAACAATGATAAAACAAAAAAACCAAATAGCTGACTATAGAATAAAGACTTAGCAACGCCGACTTTTCTTGCCACTTGTCCTGCCAAAAAATCAGTACTTCCCCAGCATAATGCTGAAATCAATCCCATCAGAATAGCCATAATGATAATCTCTTATTAATTTGTTTTTAACTGTACGCTATTAGCAATACATGTGGCATTTTCCATCGCTTCCTCGCAGCTATTACCATAAGCCAGAACATAACCGACAATAGAACCAAAATTTTTATTTTTCGATGAACTTTTACTTTTGGATAAACTTTTACTTTTGGATAAAATAGTAAAAGGTGTTTTTTTAAACCCTGCGGAGATGAAATAAGGGATATCAGCATCTATCCTGATATCATTGACAGTTCCCTCACCACGATAAAAAATAAATGCATCAGCGACAAATGGATAAACTTTTTCCGATTCTGGCGATATAGAACTTTCAATACCACAAACAAAGTCTACCAAGTACTTGACCATATTAATTCCAGAAGTCATAAGGACCTGTTGAGCCGCTCTGGCGCCCGCTATGCGCAAATTAATTTCAACTAATACAGGCCCACGAGAGGTATAAATAAATTCTACATTTATTACGCCACCCCGTAATCCCAAAACGGTTACCCACTCTTTGACAAGTTTACAAGCCATTGTAAATTCAAATTCAGACAACTCAGCAGGATGAGATAAACCTGTCATACACAAGCTATCATCAGGAGAAACAAAAATCTTATTGATACCAATTAAATGCCATTCATCATGACTATAAACTAATTCAGCCCCATAAAAATTTCCTTGCAGGAATTCCTCTATCAAGAACTCCTCATTGACTTTTCCAAGCATTGACATTGAGCCATTAGATGAAATTTCCGCAATCACATGGTGGTAATCATCTAAAGATTTACAAAGTGATACCCCATAAGCCCCTGCATCACGAAGTGGCTTAATAACAAACGGAAAAGGAACTTTAGGATTTTCTGGCATATTATTATAAGAAAAAACCTCGTAGGCAGGTTGTTCATAACCATGTTGTGCCAGGATATCCCTAACATTCTTCTTACTAAATGCATTCCTCAAACCCTCTATATCCGAGTGAGGTAAACCAAATTCCAACGCCACTTCAGACGCCACAATCATAAAATCATCATAACAGCCCAAGATCGCAGCAATAGCAATGCCGTTATCTTTAATTAAATTAATGATATCTGTACTACTTCTCGTATCTAAATAATAAATATTATCAAATAATTCCTTCTTCAAATCATCATATAATCCCTTATTCATTGATTCCATTGACGTAAATAATACAGGAGAAAATCCTAAACTTCTAATATAATCAATCGCTAAACATTCAACCGGTCTTGCT